>JAZNOI010000026.1:0-20198 GCA_045580755.1 Eubacteriales bacterium
TTCAAAAATTATTTTTGGGTTCACAAAAAACAAAAACAGTTAAAAAAAAATAAACGCATTGTAAGAAAGGTTTACTTATGAAAAGAACACTTGCACTTATGCTGTGTCTCTTGATGTGCATATCGCTTTTCGCATCTTGCGGATCCGGAAGCGATAACACTCCTAAAGATACGGCGACACAAAACTCCGATACGGACACAAAAGATCCCGGTAATTCTGAAACCGAAAAAACCGACTCATCCGATTGGCCCGAGGACACAGAAAAGTTTTCGCACTTTGAAGTGTTCAAAGCTCCCACAGGTAACCCTCGCGACATCGTTATGGAACACATGATGAAGATGGCAACTTACGAGTGGACTCCTGCTGAGGATTTTGCAATAAAATGGGAAGGCTCCCCCTCTTTTGACCCCAATATGAATTTGAAATTCATCAAGGGTAAAAAGTATACGGGAACGACTTACGGAAACACACACTGTACTTTTGAGCTCTTTACTCATTTTTTGAATGAAAAAAACGAGTTCAAATATGACAACTACTCTTATGAAAAGATCATCGGAAACAACTGCTCCACAACAATGACGCTGTCATATCAGCAGATCATCGACCTTCCGATCTCGGTACTTAAACCCATTTCCACCCGCGAAGGACTTCTCCAGCTCGCAGGCAGTCTCAAAAAGCCCGAAGGACTTGGCGATCAGTGGTACTCCGAAGACGTTTTTGCGGCAAACAGCCAATCCGAAGTCTATAACGCATACACTACTCTTGACAAAGGCGATATTTTGTACAAGAGCATAAAAGGCACGGGACACACCCGCATGGTCGTTAAATCCGAACCTTCGTATACCGTTGCCGGAAAACTCGTTCCCAATAAATCGTACGTTTACGTCGTAGAATCCACGAACGCTTGGTTCGATGAAACCGAGTCGTCGCTTTGGTATATAAATAAGAAGTACACCTATTCAGAATTGTACGAAACGTTGTTTATGCCTGTAACTCTTTGCATCTACCATGAAGAGAATCCCGTTTATAAAGACGCTTATATCGCATACGAAGGAACTATGACGGCCGACATACTCAAAGCAGGATTCATCACCGGCACGGTTACGTCCAACTTCCCCATAAACTACGTTATGGCAACAGTAACCGACACAGATGGCAACGTCGTAGCAAGAGCTATTGAGCCCGGTATGACCACTGTATACAAATATGATTTAAGAAAGCTGTATTTGAGTACGTCTGATTTGCCCGCAGGCAATTACACGCTTACCGTACGCGCAGGTATTGCAAGAGGCGGCACAGACATCATCACCCTCGATTTCTCGAAATAATTAATAAATAATTAAAAGAGGTACACTTATGAAAATCTTTAACAAAAAAACATTGTTGGCAGTTCTCATGATAGCTGTTATGATGATTTCTGTCCTCGTTGCCTGCTCATCACCCGCAGACGACACGAAGGCGCCGACAGATACCACCACCGCACCAACGGGTACCCCTAACGAAACTACAGCTGATCCCGAAGGCGAAAAAGAGCCCGAAGAAGAAAAAAATAGCCCTTTTAAAACCGTAGAAAAACCTAACAACTGCACGTTCGAAATGGTTTTCAAAGCCCCCGAAGGCAACAAAAGACAGATAGTTCTCGACTACATGCGTAAAATGGCTGAAATCGAATGGACTCCTGCTGTTGACTTTACAACGACCCACGCTCCCGGCGAGGAAAGAGATTACACGGTTCAACTCGAGTACAAAGCAGGAAAGAAATATTACGGTGTTCCCTACGCTAACACAAAGGCTGACTACTATCAGTTCCAGGAATACCTTGACGGAAACACCTTCTCTTGCGACAACTACTACTATAACTATATTATAGGTAACCACTGCTCGTCTTCTATGTTCCTTGCATATCAGCAGATCATTCCTGTTGGTTACGGAACGCTTAGACCCTCTACCGCAAGAAAAGGCATATTTAAGCTTTGCGGCGATCTGAAGAACCCCGGAGACGGCACTTGGTACTCAAAAGACTGCTTTGAACTCAACGGTCAAGAAGCTGTTTTTGAAGCTTACACAACGATGGATGCGGGAGATATTCTCTTTAAATGTATTTCCGGTTCCGGTCATACCCGTATGGTAAGCAAGGTTGAAGTTACGAGGAACGCAGGCGGAAAGCTCATTCCTTCAAGATGCTTCGCTTACGTAATCGAACAAACGAACGCTTGGTACGACGCAAACAGAAACTCTACTTGGTGGGTAGATAAGAAATATGCTTTCCCCGATCTCTACAACAAAGAGTTTATGCCCATTACGCTTGATTCATATTTTGATGACAGCGAAATTACAGACGCATGCATCTGGTTCACAGGCAATAATAAAGCCGAAGATCTCACAACCAAGATCACAGGAACCGTTTCTTCAAACTATCCCATTAACTACGTTCTCATAAAGATCGAAGATACGAACGGCAACATCGTTAAGAAAAATAATCTCAACAACCTTTCGGAGTGTACCAGCGTTGACTTGTACAGAGAAATGTTCTACGACCTCAAGATGAGTGATCTCCCTGCCGGTTCGTACAAATACACTCTCACCGCAGGCATTGCAAGAGGTAACTGCACGATCGAAACTATCGACTTTACCGTTGCATAATTTATTTCAACGATAATCTATAAGTCTTGAGATAAGTATTAGGCTGTAAAACAGATAATGAAAGAAGGGATCTGAATATGTCGGATTTTATTTACCACGACGGTATTAAAGTTGCTGAATTTAAAGCCCCGATCGGAAATAAAAGAGACATCGTATTTGACCACTATATGAAAATGGCTACAGTGGAGTGGACTCCGTCAGAAAACTTTTTATTGACCCACTCCCCTGAGGTTCCTCGAGAGTACAAGCTTGAGCTTGAGCATATAGCCGGAAAAAAGTATTACGGCATCCCATACGGAAACACAAGAGCCAACTTTGACGATTTTATGGATCACGTTTCCGACGGTAAATTCTCTTGTGATTCATATTGGTATACCGAAATAGTAGGAAACCACTGCTCTTCTTCTATGTTTTTTGCATATCAGCAAATACTTCCGGTAGGTTACGGCACCTTCCGCCCCACAGTTGCAAGAAAAGGGCTGTTCACCTTGTGCGGCAACCTCAAAAACCCCGGAGAGGGCACGTGGTATTCAAAAGACGTTTTCGAACTTAATGGCGAGGATGCTGTTATGGAAGCTTTTGCGACCGTCGAAAAGGGAGACATTCTTTTTAGATGTATTCCCGGGGCGGGTCATGTAAGAATGGTAATGAGCGTTGAAGTCACAAGAGACGGAAACGGAAAGATCTTACCCGAAGAAAGCTGGGTTCACGTTGTTGAGCATACAAACCTTTGGTATACCGAAGAAAAAGTTTCAAGCTGGTATATTGACAAGCGATACAAATTCGGAACTCTTTTCAGAACGGGATTTATGCCGATAACGTTAGATACCTTCCACGATAACACTCCTATCCCCGATGCATACTTGCTTTTTAACGGAAAAAACACTGCAGAAACAGTTAAGACCCAAATCAGCGGCAGGCTTTTTTCAAACTTTCCTCTTAATTATGCTCGTATTACGATCAAAAATGAGAAACGGGAGACGGTAAAAAAAGTCTACCTTCGTAATCTTAAAGAGCTTTGGGAGATCGATCTTGCAGAAGAAACAAAAGACTTGTGCTTATCGGAACTTCCATCCGGAACGTATGAATACACTTTCCGCGCAGGCATCGCCAGAGGTGCTGTAACTTTTGAAAACTTTACGTTTACAATATAAACAATATACTCAACCTAACCTTTCTTATTTAAAGGAGAAAAGAAAATGTCAGAGATGATTTTTCACGACAACGTAAAAGTTGCCGAATTCAAAGCCCCTGTCGGAAACAAAAGAGATATAGTAATGGATTACTATTTAAAAATGGCAACACTTCCCTGGGTTGCTCCTCACGACTTTTGTAACACTTGGGTTCCGGGTCAGGAAAAAGACTACACAGTAAAACTCGACTACAAAGGCGGCAAAACCTACTACGGAGTTGTCTACGGAAATACAAAAGCAAACTATGATGAATTTATGGAACACATCGACGAAAACGGAGTTCTTCACTGTGATTCTTATTACTATACCGAAATAATAGGTAACCATTGCTCCTCATCTATGTTCCTTGCATACCAGCAGATACTTCCCGTTGAATACGGCACACTTCGTCCCTCCGAAGCAAGAAAGGGCTTGTTTACACTTTGCGGAAGCTTGAAGAATCCCGGCCCCGGTGTGTGGCACACTATTGACGTTTGGGAGCTTAACGGCGAAGAAGCTGTTTACGAAGCTTATGCTACAATGGAAAAGGGCGACATTCTCTTCTATTGTAAACAGGGTTCCGGCCACGTCAGAATGGCCATGGGCGTTGAAGTAACAAGAGACGAAAACGGAAAGATCGATCCCGAAAACAGCTACGTAATTTCTGTCGAAAACTGTAGTGCTTGGTACACCCCCGAAGAGAATTCAACCTGGCACGTTAATAAAAAATACAGCTTTGCGAGACTTTTCAGAACGAAGTTTATGCCTATCACGGTTGACTCTTTCCACGATAACACACCTATTCCCGACGCTTACGTTTTATATAACGGTAAAAACACGGCAGAAACAATTAAAGACGGTTTCAAGGGCACGATTTCTTCCAACTTCCCTCTCAACTACGCTCGTATCACTATTAAGAATGAGCAAGGCGAGATAGTTAAGAAAATGCACCTCAGAAACCTCTCGGCTGTATTCAGCATTGACCTTGCAGAAGAATCAAAAGATCTTGATCTCAGCGATCTTCCCGCAGGAACCTACGAATATACTCTCCGTGCAAGTATCGCAAGAGGCGCCGTTACGTTTGAAACCTTCAAATTCACCGTTTGATTATACAATTGATTATATAATAGGAGAAAAATTATGTCAGAAATGATTTACATGGGTGATTGCAAGGTTGCGATTTTTAAAGCTCCCGAAGGCAATTACAGACAGATTGTTAAAGATTATATGTTAAAGATGGCAAATATCACCTGGACACCGAAAGAAACCTTCAGTATTAAATGGAAGGGCGAGCCCCGTTTCAAGATCGATCTTACATACGAAAAGGGCGTTACCTACCACGGTATGACCTACTGTGATACAAAAGGAACACTCGATATGTTCGAACAGCTCCTCGACGGAGATGTATTTACCGCAAACTCCGAGTATTACGACGAATGCTTCGGAAACCATTGCTCAGCTTCCATGGATATGGCGTATCAGCAGATACTCGATTTCCCTTATACAGGAACGGTAAAACCCAATCCTCAGAGAGGAACAATGCTTAAACTCACGGGTAATCTCGTACTGCCTACTGTATACGGTTCGGGTTACGATTCAGCCGATATTTGGGCTATCAACTCCAAAGAAGCTGTTATGGAAGCATACGCTGAGCTTGATACAGGTGATATTCTCTATTACAGCAATAAGCATAAATCGGGACACGCCCGTATGGTCAGCCTTCCCGCTGAAGTAGTCAGATTCGAAAACGGTGTTATTGACCCTGAAAACAGCTATATATATACTGTTGAGCAGACAAACGCTTGGGACAAGACCGAGGCAGCCCAGGGCAAAAACACTACTTGGTGGATCGACCACAAGTACTCTTTTGCAACACTTTATCAGAAATTCTTTAAGCCCGTAACGTTTACCGCATACACTTCCGGCGAAAAACTCAAAGATGCTTACATGATCTACTCGGGCTCAAACACTGCTGAAACGATCAAAGACGGCGTTAAAGGGACTGTTACGACCACCTTCCCCCTCACTTACGTTCGTCTGACCGTAAAAGACACAAACGGAAACCTCATTAAAACCGCAATCAAATATAACCTTTCTAAAGACTATTTCGTAGACGTTTCGGAAATGAACGAAGAACTCGGCATATCCTCTCTTGAAAAAGGCAAGTACACTTTTGCACTCCGTGTCGGTATAGCAAGAGGCGGATGCACTTTTGAAGAATTCGAATTTGAAGTATAATTTTTAAAGAATTATAATTTGAAGTATAAATAAGGAGAGAAAATAAAATGGCAGACATTAAGATTCAAAACAATTGTAAAGTTGCAACAATTAAGGCACCACAGGGAGATTACAGACAGATAGTTCTTGACTATATGATGAAAATGTCTCAGATAAAGTGGACACCCGACGAAGATATGAACGTTACAATGAAAAAAGCGTACGACTTCAAAGCAGCTTTGGAATATAAGAAAGGCGTTACCTATTACGGTATGCCCTATTCCGATACCAAGTGCGGTCTTGACGCATTCGAACAGTTTGTAAAAGACGGAGTATTCTCTTTTGAATCACATTACTTTGACGATATTATCGGAAACCACTGTTCTTCTTCTATGGCTCGTGCTTTCCAGCAGCTTATCAGCAACGGCGGTGTCGGCGGAACAAAGCCTCAAAAATATTATCCCGGTATTTTTAAGTTCCCCAACGATATCAAGATCCCCTTCGAGCAGTACGGCGACAGCTACGATTCTTACGATATCTGGAACTTCAACTCCAAAGCTAAGATCTACGAAGCTTACGGCATGATGAAGCCCGGCGACGTTATCTACTTCTCCAAGAAGACGGGCTCCGGCCACGTCAGAATGGTCAGCCAAGAATCTATCGTCGTTTATGACGAATACGGTGTGATCGACGGAGCTAAATCCGAAGTTATCGTTATCGAACAGACAAACGCTTGGGATAAAACAGTCGAAATTCCCACAACATGGTTTGTAAACCGTCATTATACATTTGATACACTCTATGAAAAGCACTTTATGCCTATAACCCTCGAGATCTATTCGAACGGCGAAAAAGCAAAAGACGCTTACATCATTTACGAAGGTGAAAACACGGCAGAAACCATCAAAAACGGACTTAACGGTTCTATCACCTCTACCTTCCCTCTTGATTATGCTTACGCAACGATCAAGGACAAGGACGGCAAGGTTGTCAGAAAATCACTCAAGTACAACTTCATCAACAAGTATGCGCTTGATATTACCGATATGAATGCCGACCTCGATATGCCCACCCTCGAAAAAGGCACTTATACTTTTAACTACCGCGTTGCAATAGCAAGAGGCGGTGTCGATCTCGAAACGTTCGAGTTTACAGTTTAATTCTCCTACTTGAAAGGAATTAGTTTATGAAAAAGTTTTTGTTATTATTTTTAACCCTTATTCTCGCTGTTTCGGTCCTTGCTGCCTGCGGAGGCAACGGCAACACCAACGAAACAGGCAATCAAACGGCTGATCCTTCGGGCGATCCCGCAGATACCCCTGCAGAAAATCCCTTCAAGATCCCCGAAACGTCAATGCGCGATTACGTCGTACAGTATATGTACGATATGTCCAACGTAAAATGGACACCTGCAAGAGATATGGACCTTAGAAACGACCCCAAAGGAAATCTTGTCGGAAATACTCTCCTTTTTGAAAAAGGCAAAGTTTATCACGGACTTCCCTACATTAACCTTCTCACTGACTCCGACCTCGAAGATTTTATGAACGGAATTGAGTTTGACGAATCAAAAGGTTACTACGTTTACGACTGTCCTTCTGACAGAAAAGGCGAAACCGCACTCGGAAACGACTGCTCTTCGGCTATTTTGTTGGCTTGGAAGCGTTTTGATCCCAACATCGCTGCATACGATACCGGCTCATGCTTCCCTTTGGGAGAAAAGTCCGGTATTTATCCTCTCGGTAATATGGTTATCGGAGCTAACGACAAGACTACAGACATAATCGTAAAAAACACTCCCGAACAAACACATTTCCAGGCTCTTGAACAGCTTCAAAAAGGAGATATGGTCATTTGGCGTACAACGGCAGGCCATACCAGAATGGTCATCGAAAACCACGTTACAAAGAATGCTGCCGGCAAGATCAACCCCAACAAGAGTTATATTATTACAATTGAGCAGACCAATACTATCGATGCTTCAAGAACAGACGGCGTTCTTACCAACTGGTACGTCGAACATAAGTATACGTACGCTCAGTTGAGAGAGAAAAACTACATTCCCACAACATGTAAAGCACTCGGCGAAGAAAGAGTTGAGCTTACTTATGAAGTAAAGAATGCAAACTCCGCTAAGACTATCGGCGGTGCAAAGAAAGGCTCTTTGCTCGGCGAGATCAATGCAAACTACCCCATTCTCAGCGCAACGATCGCAATTAAAGATTCTACCGGAAAAGATCTCTACTCCGAAAGATACAAGGTTCACAACACCAAGATCTCGGATAACGTTCCCATGAACGTATTCAAATTTGACTTTGATAACACAACACTTCCCGCCGGAGACTATACTTACAGTATCGTTATAGAAACCGTTTGCGGAACCGGTGAGATCTACAACGTTAAGTTTACAAAATAAACAGCAAAAATAAAGCAAGAGGATGTGTCATATTATTTGATATATCCTCTTTTTTGTTTTTCTGTTAACCGCAAATGGTTAAATATAGCGTTTATCGATTAATAAACTAAAGTAAAACCACGTTTATTCTTGAAAAATGCAAATAATCGCTATATTTGCAATGTGTATATCATCATAATATGTTATAATTTCGTAGTGTACGGAAAAGAGTGATATAACAGTATTATTATATACTTACTCCGTATTACGCGAAGAAAAATCATACCATCGAAAGGATCGAAAAATGAAAAAATTATTGCTTATCGCACTCGCCCTTTGTATGGCTCTGTCCTGCTTTACAGCATGCGGAAATTCATCGAACGGCGATACTGAAAACACACAACAGAATAACCCGACAGGAAATGATCCGGAGGATACCGAAGTTCTCCCCGAAATAATTCCTGCATCTAATTACAAGCCCAGAGAGATCGCTGTCAATTATATGTACGAAATGTCCCAGATCAAATGGACTCCCACCGAAACTATGGACTACACAGAGGAGATCCACAAATCCCTCTTATACAAAAAGGGCGTTGAATATACCGGTATTATTTACGCAACGGGAAACCAAACTTTGACCAATGCGGACAAATTCCGTTCCAAGCTCAACGAAAACGGACAGTATATCGGTCCTATCGACAGACTCGGCGCTTTCGGAAACCACTGCTCTTCGTCTATCCGTTTGGCATACGACCAGATTTCAAATAATATGAAATTCACTTGGACGGGCGCTATGGTTCCCTCCAGAAAATTAGGTACTATTCCGCTCGGAGATTACGTAGTGGAAGACACAGATACCACCACAAACGAGATCTGCGAAAGAACTCCCGCAACAAAGATGTACGAATGCTACGCTCTCCTCCAGCCCGGTGATTCCATTCTTACTTGCTGGGGAGATACGGGACACGCAAGAATGATCGTTAAAGTAGATATGCAGAAGAACGCTGCAGGAAAAATCAACCCCACAAGAAGCACGGTAACGACTATCGAACAGACAAGTTCTTTTGACGAATCAAGAACGGACGGAGTCAGAACAACGTGGTACGTTGAACATGTATACTCTTTCGCAAAGCTTTATGAAACATGCTACATACCGCTTACAATTCCCGAATTTTCAAGAGAAGTAACAGATACCGTATTTACGGTTAAGGGTCTCAACAACGAGCAGAACGTAACTGAAGGAACTCTTTACGGTGTTATCGAGTCATCCTGCCTCGAGATCATGTCCATTACCGTTCAGTATATCGATGCCGACGGTAATGTCGTTGCTGAAAAAGATTATCCCCTCAGAGGTTCAAACAGAAACGAGTTTATGTTCTCGAGCCTTAAAGCTCCCGACGGCTCCACAAACCTTTCCGCAGGAAAGTATACATTTGAAGTAACCGCAAACACGATGTTCGGTTCAGCTAAGCTTTATAAACTTCCTTTCGAAGTTAAATAATATAATCTAAAAAGAGAGGCAAATGATATGTCAGACATTAAAGCACTTCGTAAAGAGGCAGTAGCATACATGAGAAGTATGTCCTCCATAAGATGGACTCCTGCAGAAGATATCGACCTTACTTCTATCCTCAAGACGCTCTACTACAAAAAAGGTGAAACATACTACGGTGTGATCTACAACACCAACAGAGGCGTTGACGGAGAAACGTTCTCCAGCCACATTGAAAACGGTGTTTTCAAGGGTCCTACCGACAAACCCTCTTGCCCCGGAAACCACTGCACTTCTTCTATTCTTATCACCTGGAGAAAGCTCGGAGATAAGACAACGGCAGGCTGGACGGCAAATATGATGCCTCAGTGCGGAACAGGTATTCTTTCTTTGGGTAACTACGAATGGAAAGCAGAAGACAAGACCACTATTGAAATGGTTGAACGTACAGAGCCCGAAGTTCTCTTCGAGGACTATGCTCTTATGCAGGAAGGCGACGCCATTCTTTATTGCTTCGGCCCCACGGGTCATGCAAGAATGATCGTTGAAAACCACGTCGTTCGCACAGCTGACGGCAAGATCGATCCCGAAGAAAGCCACGTTATAACGATCGAGCAGACGAGCTCATTTGACAAACAGAGAACTGAGATCCACACCACTTGGTACGTTGACCATAAGTATTCATACAATATGCTCCGCAAATCCAATTACGTTCCGATCACGGTTCCGATATTCCAACAGTAATCACAATTTAATTACAAAAACAGACACCGCCGACCTACACGGCGGTGTATTGCTCAAAAAACGAGGATAACGTTATGAAAAGATTCTTGCTATTTTTATTGATAGTTGCATTTTGTTTTTCTGCAATTTCTTGCAATCAGCCTACACAAAACGATCTTACTACCAATAACCAAGACAACGAAAACGTTGAAGAAAGCGGTCCTTTGGCGGGGGATGACAACTCTATGTTCAAATACCCCGAAGATCCCCGCAAATTTGTAGTAAAATATATTACCGATATGGCTGAAACCCCCTGGACTCCCGAAACTACGTTTCAAATGTACGGAAAATATCAGGCATGGAGCTACAATTTGACTTATGAAGCAGGTCAAAAATACTACGGACTTCCCTTTCTTACGAATTCCAGAGGAACCCTCGAACAGTTTTTGAACAGCGTTGAGAACGGCGTATATAAAGGCGGAACTACTTCTGCAGATTGCATTGGAAATGCATGCTACGACGCAGTTTATGTTACACTCATTCAGGTATGTCCCTCTATTACGTTTAAGAGCACAGAAGATATGCTTCCCGGAAACAATACGGGTCTTTTGGCAGTCGGAAACTGGGATTCATCGGTAAGCAGCCACGATACGCCTACGATCATAAAGGCTAACAACCGACAGACTATGGCTGAAGGGTATGCACTTTTAAAACCCGGAGACGTAGTATTAAAACACGTCGTTGCTCAAGATGCCGGTCATACACGAATCGTTAGCGGCGGCCCCGTTGTCTATCGCAACGACAACGGAACTATCGACACGGCAAAGAGTTATATACTCACCGTTGAACAAACGAACCAGTGGGATAAAAAAACAACCAGAAAAACATCTTGGTGGGTCGATCATCAGTACACGTTCGATGAGCTTTATAACACTAACTTTGTACCGTTGACACCCAAAGATTATACGGCAGATCTAAAGGCTCCTTATATCAACGCAGAGAATCTACTCTCCCCCGAAGAGACCGGAGATGCAAGAAAGCTTGCGGGAACGCTCACCTCAAATCACTATATAACCGAAATCGAGATAGAGATCACAAGTGAGAACGGAGCAAAGCTCTTTAGCTCAAAGTACTTCCCTCGCGCAAAAAAAGTTTTTCTGCAAGATCTTAAGTATAACCCAAAATTCTACAACGCTATGCCCGGAACGTATCATTTTACAATGAAAGCCTCGCTTTCATCCGGAACAAAAACCGTTGCTGACTACGATTTCATACTTGAATAATATACGAGAGAGTGTGTGCAGAGCATCCACACTCTCTGTTTTATTCAACAAAAAAGACTATACTCGAAACAGTATAGTCTTTTATTATCGAAAAAAATCGGTGCACTCAAGCCAAAACTTGTATGCACCGTTATTTTTTACAGATTCAAAAATTCAGCAAACTTGTCGATGGAAGCCTGCGCCTTTTCTGCCTTGTCCGACTCAGCAAAAATTCTGAGAAGGGGTTCTGTACCCGAGAATCTGCAGATGATAAATCCGCCGTCCTTGAAGTAAACTTTGCAGCCGTCTTCATAAGATACTTTTTCAATCTCTCTGCCGAAATCGGGAAGCTTCTTGTCCTCAAATACGATCTTCGTGATCACTTCTTTATACGAAGGCTCAAATCTTATGTTCGATTCGACCATCTCGTAATTTCCGTATTTCTCGTGAAGCATATTCATCATCTCGGTTGCCGACATACCTGTTTTACAAAGCATCTCAACAAAAAGCGTCGCAGCATAAATAGAGTCTTTTCCGTTTATATGTCCTCTAACCGTGAGGCCGCCCGAAGATTCGCCGCCGAGAATAGCATCGGTCTCATTGATCTTGGATGATATATATTTAAAGCCTACGGGAACCTCATAGCACTCTTCACCAAGGTCTTTTGCGATAGCGTCAAGCATGTGTGTCGTTGCAAGGTTTCTGACAACAGGTCCTCTCCAGCCCTTGTATACGTGGAGATAGTAGTAAAGCATACAGAGAATATCGTTTGCATCAACGTAAACGCCGTTGCTGTCAATAATGCCGAGTCTGTCTCCGTCACCGTCAACAGCTATACCGAGGTCGTATCCTTCGCTCACAACCATCTCAGTGAGCTTCACAAGTCCTTTCTTTGAAGGTGCGGGCATATGACCGCCGAAGTATGCATCTTTGTTTATATTAATAACGTCGAGCGTACAGCGCGCCGTATACAGTATTACCATCAAAGGATACGTTCCCGAGCCGTGCATAGGGTCAAACAAAATTCTGGGACCTCTTTCCCTAACGGCTTCAAGATCCATAACATTCATAATATCATCGAGGAAATTGTTGAAAGGATTCTTAATATAATCAACTTTTCCGCTTTCAACAGCTTCCGCGAAATTAATCGATTTTACCTCGCCAACAGCTGCAATAAGCTCTTCGAGTCTGTTTGTGGTCTCGACATTTGCATCTCTGCCCTCTTTGACTATAAGCTTAATACCGTTGTACTCGCTGGGGTTATGCGAAGCGGTAACTTCGAGTCCAAAATCAAGATTCTGCTTCTGAACAGTATGCATTACCAAAGGTGTGGGAACGCTTCTGTTCATAAACCATACTTTGAATCCGTTTGCCGAAATAACTTCAGCCAACCACTTTGCTGCTTCTGCAGACAAAAAACGCCTGTCATATCCGATTATAATAGGTGTTTTGCAATCATTCTCTTTCGCAAGATCGGCTACGCCCTGTCCGACTTTCTGGATATTCTCTTTTACGAATTCGTCGCCTATAACAGCTCTCCATCCGCCCGTTCCAAACTTAATCATATCATCAATCCTTTCGTGTTTTAATATTAACATACAATATGTATTTTTGTCAACTTTGATATTACAAGTAGTGAATCTAATACAAAAAATGGTGATTTTATTACAAATAAAACCATAAGTAGACATCGCTTTTTTGCGGTATAAAAAACATAAAAAAACAAAAAATAAAACTATGTTGACCAGGAGGTGAATTATATGAATATACAAAACAGAAAAATAAGAAAGAAAATAAAACATCTTGAGGAAGCCATGTTTGAAAACAGGATCGCATCGGCAAACGACTGCACCGGCATGATGAACACTCTCCCCGACGAAGAAATTGCCGAAAACATTTCGGATATGCTTAACGTCCCCACTTCAAAGCCTAAAAAATAATCCCTTTCCTTGCGAAATGTTGACATAGTATGCAAAAAATGTTATCATTACTTTAAGTAAAAGCAAAACTGTGTTGAAAGCAAGGATCAGCCTTATGAGCTCAATTCTGAAAAAACTGAAATCACGCTTTGAATACGTCACCTATCAAGGCGTTGTTCTGAAGCTAATTATCGCAATTACCGCCGTTTCTTTTTTCGAAACGGCTTTTTCCCCGTTCGAATTCAATACACCCGAATACTTCAATAACATATCGCTCGTCAATTATTCTATTGCCGTAGCACTTATATTTTTGTCGCTTTTTTTCTTTATTGACACGAAACATGACCCCTATATTATTATGGTCCTTTTGTGTGCACTTTTCTTTATAACTAACTACACCGACCGCGGAGTATATTTTGCATTGGCTTCATCTGCTGTCGTATGCGGATTCATCTTTTATCTTGGTGACAGACTCAAATTCATTTCTCTAAACAATATCCAAACAAAAACAATATGTATCGTTTTGGGAATCCTATTCGCACTGTTTGTCGGTGGCATAACAGTCGTTAAATTCTTAAATCACAGAACACCGAACTTCGACTTCGGAATCTTCTCTCAAATTTATCACTATATGAAAGAAACGTTTCTCCCGCTTGCCACCTGTGAGCGCGATAAGCTGCTCTCTCATTTTGCGGTACACTTTTCTCCCGCACTCTATCTCTTGTTGCCCTTTTATTTTATATTCCCCTCTCCGTCAACTCTTTTATGGGCACAGGCTATTCTGGTTGCTCTGGGAATTATCCCGTTATATAAGCTTTCAAAGCATTTCGGGCTTTCAAACAATAAAACGGTTGCAATAATAATCCTCTACGTTTTGCACCCCACAGTTATCGCAAACAACTTCTACTATTTCCACGAAAACTGTTTTCTAACACTTTTTCTGCTCTGTATGTTCTATTTTGCAGAAAAGAAAAAATGCGTGCCGACGTTTATTTTTGCCTTCTTGACCATGTCGGTAAAAGAAGATGCCCCCGTTTACGTCTTCATATTCGGCATTTATCTGCTTCTGTCAAACAAGGGCAAAATAAAAGGACTTCTCCTTTCGCTGTTCTCGGGAATATATTTCGTTGTTGTTACAAAACTTATGGATGCTTTCGGTGAAGGCATAATGTCATACAGATACGAAAACTTTATATTCGACGAAAAAGGAACGCTGTTTGACGCTGTTATTAATATTTTTAAGAATCCGGCTTATCTTTTCAGCGAGCTTCTGACCCCCGACAAAATAGTCTTTCTGATCTATATGCTGATCCCGCTCGCTTGCTTGCCCTTTATTATAAAAAAACCGTCAAACATAGTCTTGCTCGGCCCGTTGGTTCTCATAAACTTAATGTCCGACTACACATACCAGCATAACATCTCTTTCCAATACACATACGCTTCGATCGCATTTCTGTTTTATCTGTTAATATTAAATATCAAAGATATCACACCAAAATATGCAAAAAGATTGCTGTTGTGCGGAATATGTTCATCGCTGTTATTCTTTGCTTCGTTTAACTACCATAAAATCGATGCACTCAATATATACAACATGGAAAAAGACACCGTTTCGACCATAAACGAAGTTATAGACACTATTCCCAAAGACAAAAGCGTACGAGTATCAACGTTTTTACTCCCCGCAATGTCTGACAGAAATGAAATATACGAATATTATTATTCCGACGAAAAGACAGACTACGTAGTTTTCGACCTCAGATGGAATCAAGATGATTTTAAAAAATTTGCCGCAAGTGAAGGTTCACAGTACGAAAACGTTACTTTGATAGACGGAATAATTGCAGTTTATATCGCCAAATAAACATATAACGCATACAGATTTACAGCTGTATGCGTTTTTTTCTTTTAAACAGAAAAAGAGAGTGTGTGCAGATCACACTCTCTCTTTTATATTCAATAAAAAAATGATGGCACATTTTTTGTCTGCCATCATTTCTATTTTTTATTAAAGCGCTTTATCATATACGGAGGGATCGGGAAGAACGACCTTCTTGATGTTTGCTCCCACGCCTCTGAGTTTTTCAACCAGATTGTCGTAGCCTCTCTCGATATGATGTATATCCTCAATCTCGGTTCTGCCGCTCGCAATAAGTCCTGCGAGTACTACAGCTGCTCCTGCACGGAGGTCAACTGCTCGAAGATTTGCCGCAGACAAAGGCTGGCCGCCTTCAATTATCGCCGTACGGTCATCTACCTTGATACATGCGCCCATTCTGCGAAGCTCGTCGACGTATCTGAATCTGTTTGAGAAGATGCCTTCGTTCAACAAACTGACTCCCTGCGCCTGACACATAAGAACACACATCTGAGGTCCCATATCGGTCGGGAAACCGGGATAAGGCAATGTTTTAAGATTTATTCTCGAAAGGGTGTTCGTGTTACGATATACCGTTACGTAATCATCGTATTCTTCTACCGTAATGCCCATTTCTTCCATCTTTGCCGAAATGGATTCAAGATGCTTGGGTATAACGTTTCTGACGTTGAGACGTCCTCCCGTTACAGCAGCCGCTATCATAAACGTTCCCGCTTCTATCATATCGGGAATGATCGCATAAGTGCAACCCTTGAGTTTTTCAACACCCGTGATCTTGATCGTATCCGTTCCTGCTCCGGAGATCTTCGCTCCGCAAGTGTTCAGGAAGTTCGCAAGGTCAACTATATGAGGCTCACGAGCCGCATTTTCAATAATCGTAACGCCCTTCGCTCTTGCTGCCGCGATCATTACGTTGATCGTTCCGCCAACGGTTACTGCGTCGAAATAAATATTGCTTCCAACGAGTCCGTTTTCCGCGATAGCTTCAATATATCCGCCCTCTATGCTTACTTCTGCGCCGAGAGCTTCAAAACCTTTTATATGCTGATCAATAGGTCTGACACCGAGGTCGCATCCGCCGGGGAGTCCGACCTTTCCTCTGCCAAATCTGCCGAGCTCTGCACCAACGATATAGTACGAACCTCTCATCTTTCTGACGAGCTCATAGGGAGCAATTCCCTGTTTTACGTTTCTGGTGTCTATCTCTGCAGTAGTCTTGTTAAGCTTTCTGACAGTTCCGCCCATGCTCTGAATTATCTCAAATGCAAGCGCAACGTCGCTAACGTTCGGTATATTTTCAATTACACATTTATCATCAATAAGTATGCTTGCAAGTATTACAGGAAGTGCAGCATTTTTCATACCGCTGACTTCGATGTCCCCAAACAACGCCTTGCCGCCGTGTATTACTAATTTCTCCATCTTATCTCCGTTCTGTTGCATATAATCTCAAGCAACAATTATGTACCGTCATTTATATTGTGCAAACAGGATAACTTCTGAATTGGATCTATCCCACATAATTAACCGAGTTATTATAACATATTCTTTATATAAAATGAACATATCGTTCATTTTATTTACATATTATTTACAATACCTTGTTGCTGCACAACCTATTTTGTGTTTTTTTAAAACTACTGTCATTTTATGCCGCAACATTTTCGTTGGTTACACCGGCCTATTTTTGTTTGTAATAAGCAACGGCAAGATCGACCACCATACCGTAGCTCGCCGTACCGTTTGTCTGCCCCTGAACCTTTAAATAAGTATCGTTTACTACATCGGCAACCTCTGAGGCGGTGGACTCTCTGTATTTTGCAAAAAAGTTTCCGAAACCGACCATTTCATAAACGATTCTCGTATCGGTCTTTGCAAAAACCTCGTAGTACATTTCGGGCGACGCCGAATACAAAGCGTTCGTAACGTAGTCAAACATATTCATATAACCGCAGTATTTTATATACGGATCATCACTCTCCATACACACGAGAAAAGCAACGAAGTTAGCTTCATTTTCGGGCGCTATCCCCCTCTGGTGAGCAAATTCGTGTGCCGCCGTAAACGGAAGCGTATAGTCTGGAAAATTGATATTCAAATTGGCTTCGCCGGTATAATACGAATACACCCCGGATATATGAGTGTACGTCATAGGCTCACTCAAAACGATATATTTTATGTTTGAATTTAAGTCTTGAATAAAACCGTATTTCTCCGTGGCTTTCTTATAAGCCTGATTGAGTTTTTTGTTCATTTCATCAAGCGAATAAGGCATAACGGAGCTGCCCGTATTTGCATATTGTACCCCGTCCAAAAGCCCTTCCATTTCGCCGAGAATGGTTTCTGCGGTATACTTCAGCTCGGATGCTGTTACGGGCTTTTCTTCAAGATCAAGTTTTTTTGCAAGCGTCGAGCCGTGATATCCCATACCGTAGCCCAAAACGAATATAGAATACATAAGAGTCAAAACGGAAAAAAGTCCGACAATACATCTGATCGAAGCGTTGTCAGATCTTTTGATCATTTTAACGCTGATATAGATCATCAAAAACAAGATCGCCGGAAGCGCAATAATAATCGTTTCCGCCAACGAAAAAGGCAGATATTTCGTCAAATAGGCAAGCACAGCCCTAAAAAATGCTCCTATATTCTGATTATAAAAATCAGCAAAAGAAGTGCTTATTACGCAAGTTATATGAATACAAACAGCAATGAAACAAATAAAAAAGATCACCAAAGAAAACTTCGGGCATCTTTTCAAGATCCATTCTTTTGCGGTCTGTTTTTCGCTTTGTTCAACTATCGTTTCTTCCATCTATCATATCTCCGAAAATGTTTTGTACAAACAAATATCATATCAATAAACTTATCATCATACTTATTATACTACATACGACCACTATTTTCAATATTATTATCTCTTTTTTTAAATAACGGAGGTACGCCAATGAAACACATAAAAAAAATTCTGTACACCTTGATCTTTATAACCTTTGTTTTTTCTGCAGGCTGCTTAAAAACCTACGCAAAAAGCAATTCCGATCCCTTGCTTTCCCCCGCTCTGTCAGTCATCTCTCACAATCTCCAAATGAAAAAAAGCGGTCTTATCGACACACCGGTGTGTTTCACACACAATGATTTCAAAGAGTTTTTAAATATGGACAGTCTCACCACCGTTACGATAGCGTCACTGCCGTCCGAATTTGAGGGCAAGCTCTATCTCGGAAGCGTCGAAGTCGTTGCAGATCAGTCTATACGCAGTTCAGACATAAACAGTCTTCGCTTTGTGCCTGCATCGCCGGAAATAAAAAGCACTACCTTCAGGTTCTACGGAAATGAAACCTGTTGCGAAACGCCGATCCGATGCAGCCTATATCTTTTTCCCGAAGTAAATACCGCCCCCGTTCTTGCTCAGACGGTCAGCTCAAGACAAAAGCTTTCTACTCCGAAAAATATGCTGCTTCACTCGTCGGTTTCTGCCGAAGATAACGAAAATGATGCTTTGAGCTTTGAAGTAGTCAACCTGCCCACTCATGGAACGGTATCCTTTGATTCAGAAAATATCGGAAGCTTTACCTACATTCCCGCCTTTGACTACGTGGGAAAAGATAAATTCGAATACATTGCAATTGACGAATACGGCAACAGATCGGAAAAAGCATCCGTTGAGATCACGGTCGAAAAAACATCTCCATAAAAAACTTAACTCGTTATTATTATAACCCGCAAAAAAACTGCACATACTTTTCATATAATAAAAACCAATACGGATATGGAAAGGTAAAGCATGATGAAAAACAAAAAAACAGCCTATCAAAAATACGCGGACAGAACGGCAAAAAAATCTCCCCTGTTCTTAAACTGCCTGAAAGCTTTTTTGATCGGCGGAACTATATGCACTTTTGCCGAAATGCTCTTTAACTTCTATCTCGCTGTGAATATTAAAGAAGAAACAGTAAAAATACTGGTACCCGTTACGCTGATCTTTATTACGGCTATTCTGACGGGTATAGGGGTTTTTGACAAAATTGCAAAACACGCGGGGGCAGGCACTCTCGTTCCTATAACCGGCTTTGCAAACGCCGTCGCCTCGCCGGCCGTAGACACAAAAGCCGAAGGTTTTATATTAGGGGTTGGTGCAAAGATGTTCACCATTGCGGGTCCGGTTATTGTGTATGGAACGGTGGCAAGTGTGGTTTATGGGGTTATTTATTGGATTACAACCTTGTTCTAATGAAAAAGGTTTGACCAAACGGTCAAACCTTTTTCATTATATCTTCATATAAATCGTCGAGCACATCTAACCAACACGAATCATTTGTTTGTTCTGCTTTTATGCGAGAATGCTTAAATGCAAATTCGATGATGTTGTAAGGAATTTGAGTCAGTCTATTATAAATTATCATCGCGCCGGGCCAATTGAGATCCTGTATCCATTCTAATAGCATAAACATAAACGGCTCTAATTCTTTATCGCTTCGCATAGCAACAACCTT
>JAZNOI010000027.1:0-4759 GCA_045580755.1 Eubacteriales bacterium
GACTTTACAACATTTATATGATGGAAGACGTTCATTCCGTGTTTGCGTGCGGGGCAGGCGGTGTAACCAAGCTGATCGAGGGCAAGGATAGGGCGATGAAGAGAATAGCATTCCCGAAGTATCCCTACGAATACCTTGATATGAAGGATACCCCCGAAAAGATCGACGGAATTTTCAAGGAGATAGTTGATTTTTGTGAGGAGAACAAATAAAGATATATGAGCAAGATCACGTATTTTGTTTCCGATATGAGCGAAGCCGAGAAAAAGGCTTTCGTCTATGAGTGTGAAAGTAATTTTGAGCGCCAGCTCGAAGAGTCTGCGCAAAAAATAATGCAGACTGATTCCAGGATAATTACTTTGTCAGGACCGACTTGTTCGGGAAAGACGACCACGGCAACCAGGTTTATTTCTGCTATGGAGAATTCGGGCGAGCACGTGGGTGTAATATCGATAGACGATTTTTATAAGTCGAGAACGCAGCTCGCAAAAGAGTCTAAAGAAAGAGGACTGAAAAAAGTCGATTACGATTCCGCTTTGTCGATCGATCTCGATTATTTTGAAGAGTGTGTTGACGGTATACTTGGCAAAAAGGTCGTAAAACTTCCGAGATACAGCTTTGAAAAGGGGAAAAGAGTCAGTTACGTTGACTTTGACTCATCACTTTACAGCCGCATTATTTTTGAGGGAATACAGGCGGTCTACAGCGAGGTGACAGAGCATATTCATTGCGGATATAAAAGCGTACAGATCTCCGTTGCGACCGACGTTGAGGTAAACGGCAGCTCTTTTACTTCGAGACAAATACGCTTTTTGAGAAGAATGATCAGGGATGCGAAATACAGAAACGCGCCCCCCGAAACCACTTTCAGAATGTGGCAGGGCGTATCCGAAAACGAGAACCTTCACATATTGCCTTTTGAGGGCACTTACGATATAGAAATCAATTCATTTATGAAGTATGAGCCTTTTATGACAAGGAAGTCTGTCGAAGAGCTTTTGACAAAGATAAAGCCCGACAACGAGTATTATCATAAGGCAGAGGAGATAAGGGAAAAGATCAAAGGATTTTTTGATATTGACCCCGCATACCTTCCCGAAAAATCGGTGTACAGAGAGTTTCTTGGTTAAGAAAGCTGAAAGGGAAAAAGGATATGAAAATACTTTTTGATAAGACTTCCGTTTACGGTCACGGTGAAGTGTACGTTGCCGTTGACGGAAAGTATATAACTTATATAGGAGCAGAAAGACCGGAAGGCAGATTTGACAGAGTCGTAGATACGAAAGACAAGATGCTTTTTCCCGGTTTATATAACTGCCATACACATTCGGCTATGCAGTTTCTCCGCGGATACGGTGAGGATCTGCCTCTTGACAGATGGCTTCACGAAAGGATATTTCCCGCCGAAGACAGGCTGACCGAGGATATAGTGTATTTAAGCTCTAAGTTCGCTATTGCCGAGATGCTGAAAAACGGAATATGCTCTTTCTCGGATATGTATTATTTCTGCGATCAAACGGCGCGCGCGGTTGGAGAAACGGGCATAAAAGCGAATATCAGCCGTTCCATCGTATCGTTTGACGATACGGAAGATCATTCAGGCAATATTCGTTTTAAGGAGTCGGCAGACCTTTTTGAAAAATATCACAATACGTTTGACGAGCGTTTAAAGGTGGAGTTTTCTTTGCATGCCGAATATACGAACGTTCCGTCTATGGCGAAATATTGCGCCGAGTATGCAAAGGGAAAAGATATTGCTTTTCAGATCCATCTTTCTGAATCCGAAAAAGAACATATTGAGTGTATAGCAAGGCACGGAATGACCCCGACCGAATTTTTTGCAGACTGCGGAATAATGGACAGTCCCGTGTCTTTTGCTCATTGTGTATGGGTTACGGACAGTGATATAGATCTTTTGAAAAAGCATAACTCAACTGCCGTACATAACCCCGCAAGCAATCTGAAACTCGGAAGCGGTGTTATGCCGTTGTCAAAAATGCTTGCCAAGGGATTGAACGTAGCTTTGGGAACGGACAGTGCGGCATCGAATAACACGCTTGATATAATGAAAGAAATGTACCTGGCGGCTATTTTGCAAAAGGGTGTGGACAGAGACCCTGCTCTTATAAAAGCCGAAAGCATTGTTGAGCTTGCTACCGTAAACGGAGCCAAGTGTCAGAACAGAAACGATTGCGGTATGATCAAGGTTGGGAAAAAAGCCGATATTATTATGATCAATACCGATTCCATCAACAATATACCTACGTTTTCACCTACGTATACGCTCGTATACAGTGCAAATTCATCGGACGTATGCTTAAATATGGTCGACGGACAGATATTGTATGAAAACGGGGAATTCTTAACGTTAGATTCCGAAAAGCTTAAATATGATATGAAAAAACTGAGAAAAAATTTTTTCGAGAGTCTGTAATAAAATAGCGTGAATCAGAGAAAAGAGAGTGATACCGGTGGCAAAAAAAACACGAAATAATTTGTTGTTTTCGGGAGTTGTGATATTGACTTTTGCCAACTTATTGGTAAAGGTAATAGGGCTTCTTTATAAAATTCCCCTGCAACCCCTTTTGAAAGATGAGGGGATGGGATATTTTAACACGGCGTACAGACTGTACACCATGTTCTATATGGTGTCGACAGCAGGACTGCCCACCGCATTGTCGATAATGGTTTCATCATCGCGTACAAAAGGCAACAGAAGAGAAGTAAAGCGGATCTTTAAATGCGCGCTTATTCTTTTTATGGTTATAGGCTTTATCGGAACGTCGATAATGGTTGTCGGCTCGAGAGGTTTTGCAGGACTGTTAAAGAATGACAATGCGAGTATTTGTATTCTTGCGATCGCTCCCACTTTGTTTTTTATTTGTATATGCAGTGCTATCAGAGGCTATTTTCAGGGGTATCAGAATATGGTACCTACGGCGGTTTCCGAGGTATTGGAATCTCTCGGAAAGTTCATACTCGGTATATTGTTTGCCGGATATGCTGTAAACAAAGGATATCCTTTGCATATAATTGCGGCATTTGCCCTCCTTGGCTTAACGATAGGTGTGGCTGTCGGCACATTCTATATAATTATTCACAGAGCTTTCTTTAAAAGCCAGGAATACGATGCGGAATTTGTCGAAGATACGACGGCACCGGTCAGAAGCTTCGGAAAGATTATAAGCTCATTGTTTGCGATAGCGATTCCGATCACACTCAGCACGTCGATCATGAGTATTGCCGATTTTATCGACACGATCGTTATTCAGACAACGCTTCGTACTCTTTCTTATACGGAAAATGAGGTTATGGCTTTGTTTGGCAACTATTCGACGTTTGCCGTTTCTTTGTATAATATGCCGCCCGTTTTGATCTATCCGATCTCGAGCGCGATAGTGCCTTTTATTTCATCGGCTCTGGCAGAAAAAGACCTTGAAAAAGCCAAGAATACTATGACGAGTTCGCTGAAGATCGCGTCTATTATAGCTATACCTTCGGCACTCGGACTGTCAGTTCTTTCAAAGCCCGTTCTTCAGCTTATATTCTCGGGTTCCGAGCAGGCATCCATTGACAGAGCAGCACCTTTGCTTTCTGTATTGGCAATAGCCGTGTTCTTTGTCGGAATGCTTTCGATAACGACGGCTATACTTCAGGCAAACAGATTTGAAAGATATCCGATGATATCCATGGTGAGCGGTGCGCTGGTGAAAATAACCGTTTCGTTCGTGTCTATGCGTTTCTTCCTGCCCGCAGGATACGAAATGTTCGGAGCTCCCATCGGAACCGTGCTGTGCTATATGACAATAGTTGCACTCAATTTTGTGTTTATATCAAAAAAGATAAAACTTGTTCCGAATTTTGTAGAGGTGTTTTTGAAGCCATTTATTTCAGCCGTACCCTGCGTTATTGCCGCAATAGTTACTTATACTTTGGTATCGTCCGTTCATGATAAACTCGCAACTTTGGTAGCAATCTTTGTGGCGGTCATAGTTTACCTCGTGGCAATTTTGCTGTTTAAAGCTATTTCAAAAGAGGAAGTGCTGATGCTCCCTAAAGGCCAAAAGCTGTATAAACTCCTTTGCAAAGTTAAACTTATGAAATGAAATGCAGGTTTTTAAAATGGATATTATAAACGAACTGAAAAACAAAGAAAAGTATTGTGCCGACGACCTCCGAAAGATCATGGAGATATTGCGTTCGGAAAACGGTTGCCCCTGGGATAAGGTGCAGACGCACAAGAGTATCAGACAGGATATGCTCGAAGAGGCGTACGAAACTGTAGAAGCGATCGATTTTGAAAGCGACGAAATGCTTTGCGAGGAGCTTGGCGACGTGCTGTTGCAGGTTATGTTTCATTCAAGGATCGCCGAAGAAGAGGGGAGATTTTCCGTCGACGATGTTTATACCGGAGTGTGCAAGAAGATGATCGAAAGACATCCGCATATTTTCGGTGACGTAAGTGTTAAGACCGTCGACGATGTGTTGACCAACTGGGATGCGATCAAGCAGAATTCAAAAAAGAGGGATACACTCAAAGAACAGCTTGACGGAGTGTGCAAGGCACTTCCGGCATTGATGCTCGCGTCGAAATATTCGAGCAAATGTATGAAAAACGGAATTGAAATAGAAACGTCGTTTGAATTTCCGAAGGCTGATGAGGACGAAATAGGAGAAGCGCTGTTCAGACTCGTAGCTTTTTCCAAAAAGAACGGCATTGATCCCGAGCTTGCTCTCAGAAAAAAATGCGAGTCATTTT
>JAZNOI010000028.1:0-5766 GCA_045580755.1 Eubacteriales bacterium
TTAGCATAAAAAAGTTCACATACTCATATAAATCTATTACTCGATCAACATAATTACGGGAGTTATTAATAATGAAAAAAATGTTCGTTTATTCAATTCGGGCGCAAAGCCTTAAATTCTTTTCTGTCGTCGCACTGTCAGTCGCCACACTGATAACGTTGGTCGCTTTTATTCCGACCTACGAACCTTCTGTTATAAACGCGCTGTACACCGAAACGGCAAACGTCAATTTCAACAAGATCAAAAACAACAACGACAGAATAAACTTCCTCGAACAGTTCGGATGGACAGTATCCGAAAATGCACTCGACGAGCAAAAGGTTACGATTCCCAAAGAGTTCGACAAGATCATGATGAGCTACAACGAATTTCAACGGCAAATGGGGCTCGACCTGGCAAAATACAAGGGCAAAGAAGTTATGCGTTACACGTACGAAGTAACCAACTACCCCGAATACGAGGGCAGAGTTTACGCAAACGTGATCGTTTACCGAAACAAAGTTATAGGCGGTGATATTTGTTCTGCCGATTCGCGCGGCTTTTTGCACAGCTTTGCAAAAGAAAAATGAGGATGTGCGGGTATTCCGCGTATATCCTCTTATTATTGAATACAACAGAGGGAGTTTGTGCTGAGCACACACTCCCTCTTGTTTTTATATTCCAAGTTCAAAATACATACCGTAATGGTCGGACGGATATTTTCCGTCAACCAAGTCGTCTATTACTTTGCAGGCAATAGGCTCGACCTTGTCGTTTGCAAAACAATAATCTATAGGGCCGCCGCTGTGTTTTTCGGGAGCGTATCCGTGAAAGGTAATACCGTCGTATTTCAAAGTAACTGCATTGACGTCGGTCAAATGCTTTGTTATCTCTTTGTATCCCAAACTGTCGGTCTTCATATTGAAATCGCCCGTACAAAAACAGGGAGCATCGGCTATTTTTTTGCCGTATTCGTATATAAGCCTTGCGCTCTTGGTCTGGCAGTTATCTCCAAAGCCAAAATGCGTGTTCATAAAAGTGAAAAGCTTTCCGTCTTTTTTTGACCGCAATACTGCGTAAGTGCATATTCTGTTTACGTTATATTTTTCATCCCAGCCGCGCGATTCTTTCTCAGGCGTGTCGGACAGCCAAAACGTTGATTTTTTCATACACTCAAATTTGCTCTTTTTCCACAGTATCGGCACACATTCAACACGGGAAGAACTTGAGCGCGGAATACTGTAGATCTCATATTCTGAAGAAAAATATTTTTCAAAATGTTTTTCCCAAAGCGCGCTGTACTCCTGCACTCCGATAAGGTCGGGAGCATATTTTGATATAACCTCGTTCAACCTCGGTGCTCTTTTCTGTACCGTATTGTCAAAAAGGTCGTCACAACATCTGACGTTAAAACTAATTACTTTAAGAGCCATAATATTTTCTCCCTTTTTTCTCAAAATATTCTAATCAAAAAACTCTTGCCAACATAGTATGCCAAAACACGTATGACCTCATTAAAAAAATTTTACAATAAAAGAAAAGATAAATCAACCGTTTCATGAAAAAATACTCATTCAACCGTTATTTGATCTACATACATATATATAGTATATGAAGACTTTTTCAAAACATCAGAGAAAGTGTGTGTATTTTCGCACATACTCACTCTTGTATTAAAAAATAAGGCTATACGGTTTTTAGCCGTATAGCCTATCATTTTTTATTTGGTCAACATTTCTCTTTCGACAAAGTTTACTTTTACGTAGTCAACCATACCATGCATATTTACAAGGTTATTTCCGCCGGTCTGGGAACCGAAGTCGCCGAAGATAGCAGTAAACGTCATAGAGAAGCCGCCGGGCTGTGCACTGTCGCAAATATTCCACGTTGAATTCGTTTCGTCATAGAGCTCAAGAGACAACGTTCTTGTATCCTTGTCATACTTCAATCTCCATGTATTCCAAGCGTTTGCCAGATTCTTCGCGGGAGTAGCGTTTGTAGCTCCCTTTACATATTCCAAGAACAAATCCTTAGTGTTTCCAAAACTTATTCTTACGGGAGATTTAAAATCATCTTTATAAGTTCCGGGTGCAAGATAGATGCTGTTGCCTGTCTTGCCTGCGGAATTTGTACAGTTTTCCGTACCGAACAACGAGTTACTTGACTTGCCGTCCGCAAAATTTGATCTCCACTCGATCGTCCAACTGCTTGTAGAATCAACCGTAATGGCATTTTCAAGCATAAGCTCGCCCGCACGCGAGGTCGTTGTGTAAATACCGTCAGGCAAAGTATAGTTCGAATCAGCTGTAGGTGTCAAAGTATTCTGATCGGCACTCGAGGTGAGATCCGTGAACTGCCAATCATATTCAACATCGGTATGCTTGTAGCTTCTCATAGTCTTTACTTCAATATAGTCCATCGTACCGTAGAAGTTTACAAGACCTGCTTCATTGAATCTGCCAAACAAGCCTGTGAACGTTGCTTTCTGGAACTGGCCTGTTGTGGGATTTGCAGTACCGATCACCGTCCACGTACCGCTTCCGGAATCATATAGCTTCAAGGACATTGTATTTGTTGAAGAGATATATTCAAGTATCCACGTGTTCTCGGCATTATTTAAACTCTTGGCTTCATTCAAAGTAGAAGCAAACGGAATAGTAACGTATCTACCACCGTCATCGTTTAGTCTCAAACCGAAGTTATATCCGTCAACTCCCGTACCAAACGCATTATACAAATTACCCTTGCTTGAACCGTTAGCATTACCCAACAACAACGATCCGCCAAGGAAGGATGCCTTCCACTCAATAGACCAGTCATAATCTCTCGAAATAACTATTGTTTCTGCAAGGCTGTAGTTCATTCTCTTTAATTGATTAGAACTGTTAATGGTGATCTTTCCGCCGCTTATCGATGCCGTGGCGCTGTTAGTTACAGAAAGCTCTGTGGGGGTAAGCTGGTTCGAATCGTACTCGGATTCAAGATATTTATCATTGAATTCCCACTTATAATGAGCTTCTTCGGTAAAGGTAGCGGGAGCAACCTTGATATCGATGTAGTCCATTTCGCCTGTGAAGTTTGCAAGACCGTTCGAATGGTATCTACCGAGAACGTTGTTGTAGGTTGCTTCAAACACTCCGGGTTCGATAGCATTAACAAACGTCCAGACCTCATTGATCTTTACGTAAAGCGTAAGTTTGCCCGTCTGTTTCTTATATTCTAATTTCCATGTATTCAAGGACTTGTTCATTTCGCCGTAAGCTGATGTATAGCTCAAGAAGTGTTCATTACCTTGACTGTCATTAAATCTCAAAGGATATGCAACCGGCCAAGTATCGTTTGCCGCGGTTACTTTATATACTGAATAAATATGGCTGGGATATTTATTCTTTCCGCCAATACTAACAGGACTCTCGTCAACTCCGAGGAATACACTGTTGTTTGTGAACTTAGCCTTCCATTCGATCGACCAGTCGAGATCGCTCGAAACGGTTACGGGGAACGTCATCGTGAAATCAGGTCTGTTTAATGCTGCAACAGAAGATGCTACAACAAGCTTGCCGTTTTCAAATTTATAATTTCCGCCTGCAATGTTTTTAGTTGCAAGATCAGATAGTCTGAGATCGTTTGCATCCGCAGAGGAAGAAAGGTTGCCGTTGAAATCCCATCTGTAGTGGATCGTTTCTGCCGTTCTTGCAACGCCAACGACCTTAACCGTAGCTTTAACACCGCTTTCAGCCGTCGCGGTAATAGTTGCATTACCCTCACTCAAAACCGTGATAAGACCAAATGTGCTTACCTTTGCTACGTTAGGATCGGAAGATGTCCACTCAACGTCCGAAAGCGAATGTTCGGGAAGCGCAAACGCCGCAAGCCTCTTCGTGTCTCCTACTTCTATTGTAAACGTTGTTCCGTCGCTGAGTCTCTCAATACCGTCGGTATTGATGATCTCAACAGATGTAGCTGCACTGTCTGTCTCCGCATCTCTGTTCTTGAAATAGTTTTCTGCCGCGATAACTCCGTTTGCGTTATGACCGATCTGGTTGTAGTGTACGTTTTTAACACCCATCATACCGTTATAAGGCTCGTACGGAGTGCCTATATATTTAGTGTTGTAAGGCACTACCCAGTCGGAAAGTCTGGAAACTATCGTAATATCGTCGTATGTATTTGCCAAAGAATACTGGGCAGCTCTGACGTTGTTTATAGCCGCTTTGATATTCGTATCTTTATTCGGAACTACCGAACCATGTGCTCTGACGAGCAAAATGTTGTTTGTTTCTATGCCGAAATCATCCTGCATCTGCTTGTGGACCTTGAGGAACATATTGGAGTAGTCTTCATCGGTGAAAAGGGTATCGTCAGCCCCGGGACTCTTCCAATCGCCCTTTCCGCTGGTTCCGCCGTTATAGTCCCAAACACTGCTCATACACGTCTCGCCCTGGAGCCAGAAGTTTGCTGTCGTTCTGATCTCGTATTTATCGGAAGTCAAAATAGCCATCAAAGCGGTATAACCTGTTTGGGTTGCATCGTAATGGTTGGTATCAGCTTCGGCAAGCGAAGGATGATCGTCGGGATCAAGCCATCTTTCGATAGGAGAACCGCTGTATGCGGACTGCAAAAATACTACCTTTTCTCCCGAAAGATTGTAATAAGTTTTGCCCAAAGCCGAAGCAAAGCCCTGTCTCGGAATAACAGCCATATCGTAAAGGGTACCCTTTACGGCATACGCTTCGGGATTGTCAGCCTCTCTGGGATATACGTCGTAGCTGTATACTGTTCCCTGCTTTTCGGGCATATCAACAGCTTTTATCTGATCTTCAGCCGTTATATTATTAGCATTGCTCGTATCAAAGTCATAGCATCCCTGTGCATTACTCTGACCCGTTACCAAGAACAAATTGACCTGCGCTTTGTGTATTTCGGAAACCGTAAGTGTGTCAACTTCTGTTTCGCCAACCTTTTCCGTAACCGTTACGGGTGTGCTGCTGACAGCTTTTGCAACGATTTGCCCATTTTCGTCAACTGAAACAACAGTGCTGTCAGAGCTTACAAATGTAAACGCTTCATCTGTGCCGAGTGTGTAATCCGGAACAAAAGTATATCTGTCTTCATATTGAAGAACAACAGTATCGGTTACTTCGGGACGCACAAAATTGATTGTGTATGTGTTTGTTTTCGCACCGTCCGAAACGCTGATCTTTGCAACTCCTTTTGTATCGCTGTCTGCAAGAGTAGCTTGCTGAATATCTACGGTATAATTGCTGTCAGCAGTAGCCGACACCATGGGAACTCTGGGTCTGCCGGCAGGGAGAGTTACCGTATATGCACTCTTGGATGGCACGAAGCTTAATGAGTATCCGCCGTCAAGTGTAAGAGTATCAAGAAGCGGTTCTTCCAGATATCCGTCTTTGATTGCAAGAATTGCATCAAGAACGTCTACTTTCTTGTCTCCGTTCAAATCGTTATTTTCCGAATAGTCTTCTCCGTTAACTATCGCATTCATAATGGTCATCGCCTTGTCATTCGAAAGCGCGGCACTCGCAACAAATACAGTTGCGCAAATAAGTATCGCCGCAATTATCGATAAAACAATCAATAGCTTTTTGTTTTTCATAAAAAAACAACCTCTCTTTTGTTGAAAATAGACATATTTTCTTATACTTATGTGCTTATTTTTTATCATCATAACACATTTATATAACCTTGTCAACATTTTTTTATATATGCATGTATATATAACTATATATATATAATTTTGCATTCACTCTTGCTGCAAAATAAAAA
>JAZNOI010000029.1:0-11959 GCA_045580755.1 Eubacteriales bacterium
TCACAGAACGCCCCTACGGAATTGTTTTCTCGGCTGCCACCTCCCCCGAAGGTGAGGCTTTATTGAATACAAAAGAGAGAGTGTGCGATGCACGCTCTCTCCTTTTTATATTGCTCTCGTTTCGGTGTTGACACCTTCGGTCGTCGGCTGAGTTACGCCGACCGTGGGCAGTCCGAACGATACCGACAAGGCATCGTTCACCTGTTGCATTACCAAATTATCAAGATGTCCCATTTTTTCTTTAAGTCTTTTTTTATCTATCGTACGTATTTGCTCAAGCAGTATAACGGAATCTTTTGCAAGACCGAATTTGTCCGCATATACGTCTATGTGGGTAGGCATTTTGGTTTTGCCGAGCTTGCTGGTAATCGCCGCCGCTATAACGGTGGGACTGTATTTGTTTCCGACGTCGTTCTGTATGATAAGAACGGGGCGGAGTCCGCCCTGCTCACTGCCCACGACGGGGCTCAGGTCCGCATAATAAATATCTCCTCGTTTTACCGTCAAGATAAATTCACACTCCATTTTTTTGATTACTTCTTTCAAAATTATTTTTGCCACACTTCCGCGTTTTTTAATCATAAATTTTTATAAATTTACGAAGAAATGACCGATTGGAAAAACATACATATTATTCCTCTCATTATTATAATATTACCTGCATTCTGAAATTGATTATAAAAAGACGTCGCAAATACCGACTCGAGAGGCGTACAAAACGCCAAATCCAACAAGAAATTCTCGGGAAATAATCAAATAACCTTTTTTATTTCGTCAGATGCCAAAAAAAAATATTATGTGCCCTACAGATGACGACAAAGAATTTACCGCAGAATAGGCTATAATTGCGTTACTCGAGTAAAAGAAAAGGTGTGGAGGTTAAAAATGGACGGCAAAAAAACCGACGGTAAAAAGTCGGTACGGCTTATTTTCGGCAAAACAATGGGAAGAATCTACGATTCACTTCCGAAAACGTGGGCTGAGGCTTCAAAAATGCTGCCGACCGCTTTAAAAAGAGCGGGACTTATGGCGGGAAACGTGATACTGGGACAGCTGTTCGGCTCAATGGCGCTTGCCTATTCGGCGATCCCTTTGGGAACGGCGTATTTGTGCGCCTCAAAAAAATACGTGGTCTGGGCATACCTCGGACTGATCTTTTCGGCTTTAACCGAAAAAACGGGGATGGCTTTACCGCTATTCTTAATATATACGGCTATTTTTATAGCGCGAATACTTATATACAGAGGCATCGGAATGCCCGAAAAAAGCTTCGGACTATTCGGGGAAGACGCGCGGTACAAGATACTGTGCGGATTCGGCGGTTCGCTCCTGATAAGCTCGTACCGAGCGGCGACGTTCGGCTATCTGTATTACGATATAATCGGGGGGCTGTTTGAGATCATAGCCGTTCCCGTACTGATAAAACTTTATGACTATGCCATTGATGCTTGCTACAAATTCAGCGTGAAAAGGGAGATAGGCCTGCTGGCTTTGTTGTCGTCGGTCGTACTGGCTCTTTCGGATATATATATTTACGGTTTTTCGATGGGAGCAATTGCCGCGGCGGCGATAGCGTTATACATATCAAAAAGGGCGGGCTCTATGCGTGGGGGGATTTACGGGCTGATATGCGGACTGTTTTGCGACGTGGCGTTGGCGCCCGTGTTCGCAATAATCGGCATGACGGCAGGGGCGCTTTGGAGAATAGGTACGGCGGCGGCATTGTCCACGTCGTGCATCGTTGGCATAATATGCGGAATCTACGTTGACGGATGGCACAGCCTTACATATTTCGTTCCCGAATTTTTGTGCATCTCCGTGTTATTTTTACCGTTTGCTCAGTTCGGCTGGCTGCCTAAGCTGAAGATATACAGCGAAAACGTATGCCCGACCGACGACGCGGATATGAGTCTTATGCTCGCCGAAAAAAGACAAAAAGACACGGAAAAAAGATTCGAGGCGTTGTCGACTGCGTTTTCCGATCTGTCAGAGGTGTTTTACACCCTGAGCGACCGCGTGAGAAGGCCGGGAATAATCGACAGTCAACAGATCTGCGACCGTGTTTGCGACAAATATTGCACGAATTGTTTATTTAAAGGCACTTGCTGGGAAAAAGAATACTCGTCGACGCGAGACGTTTTTTCAAAAATTGCAAAAGTGCTGTGCGACAGGGGGTATGTCGAAACAAAAAACGTTCCCGAATATATGGCAGAAAGATGCCGCAATATGGACAGAATGGTCGAAAAGATCAATCTTGAACACGCGCATCTGCTCGAAGATATGATAAAACAAAATAAGACCGAAGTATTCGCCATGGATTACGAAGCAATGGCACACCTGCTGACCGAGGCAGTGAAAATAAACTGCGAGGAATTCTTGCCCGATGAAGCACTGAGGGACAAGCTTGCCGAGGCTTGTCGGCATATTAAATTCAGATCCCGAAACATATGCGTTTACGGCAAAAGAAAACGCTCGGTAATTGCAGGCGGTGTCGATCCGGTTTCAATGAAGCTCAGTGCAAATGAGATAAAGACCGCTTTTGAAAATATATGCGGAGCCAAACTCACCAATCCCTCGTTTGAGCTTGAGGGGGATTATTTGACGATGACACTCGAATCGTCGAGAAGATTCGGTATCGATTGTGCCGCGGCATCGAATACCAAAGAAAACGAACGGTTTTGCGGAGATCTTATATGTATGTTCGAAAACGGCCACGACTATTTTTACTCGCTCATAAGCGACGGTATGGGGAGCGGCAGAGAGGCGGCTTTGACCTCTCGGCTCTGCGGAATTTTTCTGAAAAAAATGCTTATGGCAGGTAACAGCAAGCCTGTGGCTATGGAAATGCTGAACAATTTTATAAGAAGCAAAAACACCGAGTGTTTTTCGACTGTTGATCTTCTCGAGATCGATCTGCTGAACGGCAGGGCAAGTTTTGTAAAAAGCGGCGCCGTCGCCTCGTACGTTATCAGGGGGGATAAGCTGTATCGCATATCTTCAAACACTATGCCCGTCGGTATAACAAAAGAAATTATCGCCGAGGAAGTAAACTTCGAACTCGAAAACAACGACTTGATCATTATGGTGAGCGACGGAGTGGGTCAGTCGGCTGACGATCTGATAAGAGTGAGCGAGCTTTTGGCAAGTATGGAAAAGGCTGATCTGCAAAAAATGGCTGATATGATACTTTTGAACGCCGTTGAAGGCTGTGACAGAAGCGATGACGTGAGTGTAGGGGTCATTCAGGTTAAGGAGATTTAAAATATTGGCAAAAAAGCCCTTTTGTAACGGGCTTTTTTGTGCTTGTATTATTGAATAATCTTGCCCGTTGTGATATAATATTCCCAGAACTTATTATATATAAATGAGGTAATCGAAATGAGCAAATGGGTTTCGTCCTGGGGGATCCCCACGTCATACGTAGTGGAGGGAGTCGGAAACGTAATGGTGAACACCTCGTTCAGACACGTTTTCTATAACCCCATAAACGGCAAAAAGATCAGAATCAGATTCTCAAATAAATACGGAAAAAATGACGTCAGAATAGACGGTGCTTCTATCGCCGAATGGACGGGAAACGGTCCCGAGATCGTTCTTTCAACCTTAGCCGACGTTACGTTTAAAGATAACGGTAACGTGATAAGATCGGGAGAAGAGCTTTTGAGCGATGAAATAGATTTTGAAACGGTTGCCGAAAAAAACTACGTTATTTCATATTATTTTAAAGAGCCTACCGAAGTTGCTACCGGCTATAATAAATTTGCAAATGATAAGTTTGCACCCTGCTGGCTGGGCAGAGGGGATTTCACAAGATCGGAATCATTCCCTTTGAACAACAGACGAGAAATACAGAGCTACGTTTTTCTTTGCGGAGTTGACGTGCTTTCAAACGACGATACCTATTCGATAATGGCGTTCGGCGATTCGATCACGGCAAGACCGTGGCCCGATCTTCTTGTACGCCGCATAAACCAAGAGGGATATAAAAACCGCTCGGTCATTCGAAAGGCAATAGGCGGCAATCGCATTTTGCGTGATTACAGAAACTGTCTCCCCAGAAGACACATGGGCATTTCGGCTGTTGAACGGTTTGAGATGTCTCTCAAACAGACAGCAGGTGTAAAAAAGGTTATTATGCTCGAGGGCATAAACGACCTGTTCCATCCGCAGAAAGACAGCTTATTCAGCAAAATGGACGATCTCCCAACGTTTGAAGAAATGCTCGAGGGATACAAAAAATGCTGCGACATCGCTCACAAACACGGAGTCAAGTTCTATCTTGCGACGATCCTGCCCACTAACTATATGCTGAAACTTGGCAACGGCAGGGAAGACATACGCCTCAGAATAAACGAATGGATCAGAAACAACGATTATACAGACGGATTTATCGAGTTTGAGCAGGCAGTTATGGACAAAAACGATCCTCATATACTTGCTCCCGAATATGACAGCGGGGATACGCTCCATCCGAGCGAAGAGGGCTCGATGATGCTCTGCAACGCCGTTCCCGCCGATATTTACAACTGATTATTTTGTTGGTTTTCGAAAAAAGTTTTGAACAAAATTGGGAAAAAGCCCGTTCGTTAGTTCAAAAATGACAGAAAATCGACATAAATTTGGTATAAAAAAGAAAAAAACTATTGACAACGGAAATGTTTTATGTAATAATAGAGAATACCGTTGAGTATTTAGATGTTGAAGGAGGTGCGTGAAATGATTAGAACGTATCAGCCTAAGAAACGCCAGCGCAAAAAGGAACATGGTTTCAGAAAAAGAATGAGAACCGCCGACGGCAGAAATGTGTTGAAAAGAAGACGCGCAAAAGGCAGAAAACGGCTCACATATTAATGGCATAATCGTTTTATAGACGCATGTCAGTTACAAAACCGCCGAAACATCTCGGGGGTTTTTGTTTTACAACGGAAAAGTTTTAAAAACACGTCAGGGGGTTTATATTTATGAAATATAAAGCTATCGGCGAAAACCACCTGTACACGAAGGCTTACAGAAAGGGTAAAAAGATCTCGGCAAGAAACGTCGTTATCTACGTTTTACCCGATCGCCACGCCTTCCGATTAAAAAAGGAAAATCCGAAAAAAGAGGCTATCAACCGCATTGGACTTACAGTAACGAAGAAGATCGGCGGTGCAGTTACTCGGTCAAGGGTAAAGAGGATCATACGCGAAGGCTACCGGCTTATCGACAAAGAATACGGGATCAAAAAGGGTAACCTTATCGTACTCGTTGCCAAGGACAGCTGCGTAAACGCCAAATCCACGGACTTGAAAAACGATATGAAATACGCATTCGGAAAGCTCGGAATGATATGAAAAGGATTTTCATTTATTTAATCAGACTTTATCAAAAATATCTCTCGCCTCTCAAAAAAAAGCCCACCTGCAGATTTTATCCTACTTGTTCACACTATGCTATCGAGGCTTTGGAAGTTCACGGTTTTTTCAAGGGCAGCTTTCTCGCGATATACAGAATATTGCGGTGCAACCCTTTTTGCCGCGGAGGCTATGACCCCGTACCACCGAAGAAAGATAAGAAAAAACACAAATAGTATTTGTCAAGAAGGAGAAAGAAATGTTTGACGGAATTCTTGGATTCTTGGGCACGATAGTAGAATTTTTCTATAACATCGGCGGAAAAAGCTATCTTGTAGCCCTCATATTATTTGCTATTCTCGTTAAGATCTTGTTGCTCCCTTTGAGCATCAAGCAGCAAAAGAATCAAATTAAACAGGCAAGTCTTCGTCCGAAAGAAATGGCTATCCGTAAAAAATACGCCGGAAGAAACGACCAGCCTACCCAGCAGAAGATGCAGCAGGAGATCCTCGATCTCTATCAGAAGGAAAACTTTAACCCCATGGGCGGTTGTCTTCCCATGCTTATTCAGTTGCCCCTTCTTTTTGCTCTTTACGAAGTTATCAGAAACCCGCTGAGCCATATTCTTAAGCTCGATAAAACCAAGGTTATCGAACCTCTTATGAAGGTTGCAAATATTACCGATGCGAACGGCGGACAGATCGGACTTATCTCGAAGATGAAAGAGAACTTCGAGCCTTTTGCGGAAATTGCAAAAGGAAAATTCACACAGGCAGATCTCCCGAACTTTAAGACGGGTATTGACTTCGGAAAGACCCCCAGCTTCGACAACCTCAACTCACCTGAAGCGTGGTTGTTACTCTTAGTTCCCGTATTTACGTTCGTATTTATGTTCTTCAGCATGAAGATAAACAAGAAGTTTACCTACAATGCGGCAGAAGGCACACAGCAGGACCAGGCGACAGGCTGCTCCATGAAGATCATGGACTGGATCATGCCCCTGATGAGCGTTTACATCTCGTTTATCGTTCCCGCAGTTATCGGCGTTTACTGGATAGTAAACAACATACTCGGCACGGTACAGCAGGTGGTTTTGGCAAAAGTTATGCCTATCCCTCGCTTTACGGAAGAGGATTATAAACGAGCTGAAAAAGAAATGAACGGCAAGTACCGTCCCGAAAAGAAGTCGGGCGAAAAGAAAAAGGTTCGTTCTCTCCACAGAATCGACGAAGAGGACTACGAACCCGAAGTTCCCGCACAGAAGAAAAAGTCGGAACCCGCAGAAAAGCCTACGGGCCTTGCAGGTATGCTCGAAAAACCCGAAATGCAGGACGACGACAAATAAAGATCTGACAATCGTGTGTCGGCATACGGCACTTAAATAAAGGAGAAATATTAACAGATGAAACGCGAAGTAATAGTTTTCGGAAGAACCGTTGAAGAAGCTATCGAAAACGGTTTGAAGGAGCTTGGCGTTACAGCGGATAAGGCGGAATACGAGGTTCTCGAGAACGCGAAAAAAGGCTTTCTCGGTTTTGGCGAAACTCCCGCTAAGGTAAAAGTTACCTGCAACGCGAACGCAGGCGCAAAAGCTGTTGACTTTGTTACAAAGCTCGTAACAAATATGGGTCTTGACGTCGAAGTTAAGTCCGAGATCGTTAACGGCAAAGACACAAAGATCACTATTGAGGGCGAAGCGGCAGGAATGCTTATCGGCCACCACGGCGAAACCCTCGATGCACTCCAGTATCTTGCAAATCTCACCGCAAACAAGAGCGAAGAAGATGAAAAAGGCGACTACTCCAAGATTACGGTTGACGTAGAGAACTACCGCGCAAAGAGAGAAGAGACCTTGAGAACGCTTGCAAGAAGAATGGCGGCAAGAGTTCGCAGAAACAACAGAAACATCACTCTTGAGCCCATGAACCCCTACGAAAGACGCATTATCCATTCGGAAGTGCAGAACATCGAAGGTGTTTCGACCTATTCTATCGGTGCTGACGACAACAGAAAGATCGTCATCTGCCCCGAAGATAAAGCCGGAAAGCACAGAGCAAAATAATCTTTGGCTTCAAAACAAAAAAGCTTGTACGACACAGTACAAGCTTTTTTTATTTGGTTTCTGCCACAACAAGAGACGAGCTTTTGAAAAACCATCCTCTTGACTCCAGCAAAAACTTTTAAAATTTAATAATCCTTATTTGTAGGGGGCGACGTCCTCGACGCCCCATTTATACATACGGTTTCAAATAATATAATATCTTAGATTGTAGGGATACATTACCTCGACGGTCCTTTTTAAAAAAACGCTTTCGCGTTTTTTTTAACGAGCACAGACAGTCAGGGCTTCGCCCCGAACCCCACAAGAGACGCGCTTTTGTAAAAGCGCCCTCTTGACTCCAGCAAAAACTTTAAATCTTTGACAAGCCCTTTCCTGAGGGAAGGGTGGCTCGGCGGTTTGGTTATTTCAAAAACATACTCGTCTTCGCCGCCGAGACGGATGAGTTTCCTCTTCACTTACAGTTATGCTTGAACAATACCACAAACATAATATAACTTAATAAAAAAACGAACTTACCTCTTTTTTGCAAGAAAATAAGTTCATCTTTTTTGAAATTCTTCACCGGTTATTAAATAGTTAATTGAAACGTTGAAGTAATCTGACATTTGAACCAGAAGCTGAAGAGACGGTTCGCGTTTTCCGTTTTCATAATAAGACAACGCTTCCCTCGAAATATTCAGATCAATTGCTACTTTTTGCTGATTCAATTTGCGTTGTTTCCTTATTGATCTTAACCCAACCATCAAATCACCTCTTGCTTTTATTGTAACACTGTGTTACAATAAAAATGTAACATATCGTTACTAACTATAGTTCGAGGTGAATAAATGAAGTGTGAAAACAGCTATTGCGTTTACCAAAAGCAAGGGAAATGCACACTTGATCAGATACAGATCAATATTTCAGGAATGTGTTCAGAGTGCATATACGTTGATTTAGAGGATTCCGTTTTGGACAAAGCCAAAGATAAATTGCTCAAATCGTATAGTTTTGAACTATAACATTTTAACTATATACCAATCCCTCTCCCTTTACGGCTTCTTTGTTCCACTTTCTTTCCGCAAAGAAAGTGGTAAAAAAGAAAAAGATAATATAGATTTTGACAAATTTATATTATTTTAGTTTCATCGACAATCAAAAGTAATGAAAAAAGAAACTATAGATTATTTGAAATCTATAGTTTCTCGTTTTTACTTATTATATCTCTCATAATAAAACAAATACTGCTGTATCATGCCCGCATTGTTGCCGAGATCGTCAAGGTCAAGACCGTTGGGATAATATTTGTCAAGCACCCTCTTTACCCATACGTCAACGGGAAAGGCATCCGTCTTATTGAACCCGAACAGCAACGCACACGACGCTACCTTGAGCCCCACGCCCTTAATCTGCATCAGATACGAAAGCGCCTCGGCGGTCGTCATACCGTCTATTAACGACAGATCGATCTCGCTGCGGGCAACCTTTTGCGCCGCATCGTAAATATACTTGGCGCGGAAACCCGTTTTAAGCTCAAAAAGTCCATCGATACCCGCCTCGCAGAGCGCCTCGGGCGTAGGAAAGGCGTAATGCGTTTCGTCTATTCTTTCGCCGTATTTTGCCGACATATTCTCTATGATCTTCTTAATACGCGGAATGTTGTTGTTCTGCGAAATGATAAACGAACAGAGGGCTTCCCAGCCGTCCTGGCGCAATATCCTAATACCTCTGCCGTATTCCATAGCCTTTGCGATCGTCGGGTCGTTTTTAAGCCTGAGCAGTATATCCTCGTCAACGGATGAATAATCGCAGTCGAGCGCAAGATACTTCTTCCAGCTTTCGTCGAACTCTTTTGCGTTTATTCCATAGATCCTGACCGAAGAGTCATCGCTCTGCTCAAATCTGACAAACCTGCCCAGCGCAACCCCCTCGACACCGTCCCTTACGGGATCAAAGCGGAAACACTGTCCGCAGTCGAATATTTTTTTAACCGAAAAACGGTCGAGCCCGCTAAGCTCTATATATTTTTCTTTTTCTGCAACGTTAAACATTTACAAATCCTTTTATAAAAAACTATTGTGTATTTTTTTATGTAATGATATAATTAACTGTAACAAAACGAGATTCGGAAGGAAAAAATATGGAAAAGATATATACGATACCGGTAAACGAGGCGTTTGACGACTGCGCGGCAGATAGATCAAAAGGCTGTCCTTTTTGCGAAATGTACCGAAAAGTCCAGGAAAACGAGCTTGACCTCATTCTCGGCGCATCGATGATGGAACCCGATATACGCATAAAAACAAACGAAATGGGCTTCTGCGACAAGCATTATTCAATGATGCTGAAGCGCAAAAACAGGCTCGGCTTGGCGCTTATGCTCGAAAGCCACCTTGCCCACGTTGCAAAAGAATCTACCGGCTTCAACGCCATGAAGAAGATCGATAAACTCAATCACAGCTGTTACATCTGCTCGAGGATCGAATACCACATAGACAGAATGTTCGAAACGGCAGCATGGCTTTACGACACCGACAGAGCCTTTGAGGACAAGATAAAAAATCAGAGCTATTTCTGTATGCACCACTATCACAAATTCATCGAAGCGGGTAAAAATGAGCTCCCCAGAAAGAAGTTTTCCGACTTTGAGCGCCTCGTTTCAAAAGTGAACCAAACCTACCTCGAAGAAGTAAGCGCGGACGTCAGCTGGTTCTGCAAGAAGTTCGACTACCGTTACGACAAAGAACCGTGGGGCAACGCAAAAGACTCGCCCGAAAGAGCAATAAAATTCCTCACGGGCAGCCTCACCGAAACCGAATAAATTATCCTTGATCTACGCAAAAAGCCCATCTGTATGGGCTTTTTTTGTTTTCCCCAATCAAAAATCGGGTCCGATCTTAATTGTCTGAAGTGATTCCATAGCCTCTTTTTCGAGAGCCTCTATGTCGATCTTTGCTTCCTGCTCAAGAACCTGTGCCATTTCGGGTCTCGTCTTGGGGTGCTTGGGCGTAAATACCGTACAGCAGTCCTCGTAAGGAAGTATCGACGTCTCAAAAGTATTGATCTTTCTCGAAATCGAAATGATCTCTTCCTTATCCATGCCGATACACGGTCTGAACACGGGCATATTTACGACCGAGTCGGTTACGTTCAACGCAGCCAAAGTCTGACTTGCAACCTGACCCAAGCTTTCACCGGTGATAAGCGCGTGGCACTTATTTCTGTTTGCAACCTTTTCGGCAAGACGCATCATAAAGCGGCGAAGAAGAAGGGTAAAATACTCCTCGTCGCACAGCCTTCTCAGTTCTTCCTGGATATGTGTCAGCGAGATAACGTGTACGTATATATTGCTCGCGTAAACCGAAACGAGTCGGGCAAGCTGTAACACCTTTTCCTTTGCCCTCTCGCTCGTGTAAGGAAAGCTCTCAAAATGCACGGCGTCGAGATTAAGTCCCCTCTTTGCCATCATATAACCTGCAACGGGGCTGTCTATACCGCCCGAAAGAAGAAGCATAGCCTTTCCGTTTGAGCCGACGGGCATACCGCCCGCGCCCTTAAATGCACCCGCGTGAACGTACGCATTCGTCTCTCTGAGTTCTATTCTCACCGTAATTTCGGGATCGTCCATCTTTACCTTAAGCTCGGGCATGACCTCGAGTACGGCACCGCCGACCTCTGCCGCAAGCTGAGGGGATGTAAGCGGAAATTTCTTATCCGATCTGCGCGCTTCCGCCTTAAAAGTCTTTTTGCCCTCGAGAAATTGGGGCAGATATTCAGCCGCCTTTTTCTTTATATCGTCAATATCCTTTTCGCAAACGACCGCTCTGCTGATCGATACGAAACCGAACACCTTCAAAGCCGCCTCAAAAGCGCCGTCTATATCAGCAAAATCGTCGGTCGGCACAACGTAAGTCGTCGACTGGCTCGTGCTTATCTTAAAATTGCCGTAAGGCTTTAAACACTCTTTCAATCTTCTCGACAAAAGGTCCTCGAACCACTTTCTGTTCAGTCCCTTTAAAACAAGCTCGCCCTGCTTGCACAAAAGAATTTCTTTCAACATTTCCTGTTCCTTCTCATGATTATTTATCAAATAAGTATTATTTTTTCTGACCTAACTATATCGTCAATAATTTTACACCAAATTGACCTCTGTGTCAAGAATCAAAACCGCGCATGACTTACCCGACAAAACCAAAAACGCTTTCGCGTTTTTTAAAAGAGTACAAACAGTCAGGGCTTCGCCCCGAACCCCACAAAAGGCGCGCTTTTGTAAAAGCGCCCTCTTGACTCCAGCCAAAACTTTTAAAATTTAATAATCTTTATCCGTAGGGGACGGCGCCTTCGACGTCCCGCTTATATAAACGATTTAACAAGGAAGATTCCAAAGATGGAAAATCTTTATCTCTGTATTATTTTTTAAAAATAATACTACAAAAAATCTTCTACAGTTAAGCGATACAAAAAAGGAAGATTCCAAAGATGGAAAATCTTTGGTCGTTTGGTGGTGGGGGTCAAGGGGAGGAGGAATCGAAACCTCCTGCCCCTTGGCGCCTTCTTTGTTTTACTTTCTTGGCAAGGCAAGAAA
>JAZNOI010000030.1:0-17879 GCA_045580755.1 Eubacteriales bacterium
CAGGGCTTCGCCCCGAACCCCACAAGAGACGCGCTTTTGTAAAAGCGCCCTCTTGACTCCAGCCAAAACTTTTAAAATTTAATAATCTTCATCCGTAGGTGACGGCACCTAAAGATGTCCCGCCTATAAAAAACAGGATATGATTGATACCATACCCTGTTTTTTTATTTTTTATCAAACAATGCTCGGCGCTCTGTCGAATGACGCATCATGCTTCTCATACCGTCAATATCGTTTGTCTCAAGCATCACTTTCAAATCGTTGAACTTATTGATAAACAAGTTCATTTGTTCAAGCAACGCCTCTTTGTTTGCAACAAAAAGCTCGCTCCACATAAGATCGTTTATCCTTGCGATCCTCGTGAGATCACGGAACGAGTCTCCGGTAAATCTCTCCATATTCTCTTTGTCGTTGCAAGTCATCAAGGTTATGGCAATACAATGCGTCAGCTGAGAAAGAAATCCTATCATCTCATCATGTTCTTCGGGCGATAGCGTCGTAACGTTTGAAAAACCGAGAAGCCTTCCAAGCTCCATACATGTCTGTATAGCCTCGGGTGTATTTTTCTCAGTCGGAGTTACGATATAGTTCGCCCCGATAAACAGCTTGTCCGTACTGTTTTCAACTCCGTAAACCTCGCGTCCCGCCATAGGGTGAGCACCGATAAACTCAACGTCGGGACGAAGCATATCCTGGATCTGATATACTATGCTCTTTTTTACACCGGTAACGTCGGTTAAAAGCGCGCCGCTCTTTAAAAACCCTTGGTTCTTCTCTATCCATTCCACAAAAACGTGCGGATACAAGGCAAAAATAACCAAATCTGCCTGCCCAATGATTCTTTCGTCAAGCTCAGTTGAGCCCTCGTCAATAATATTCTCTTTCAATGCGTAATCGATCGAACTCTGCTCTAACGTAATTGCGCTTATATGAAAACCAAAGCGTTTCAACACTCTGGCGTAACTACCGCCCAAAAGACCGAGACCGACAATAAGTATTTTTTTACTAACGTCTACTATCATAACAATTCAACCTCTGCACCTAAATGCTTTATATCCGTAAAAAACCCGGGATAACTTTTTTTAATTGCTTCGGCGCCCTTTATAGAACCGCCCGTTCGAGAAAGGATCACCGACATCGCCATAACGATCCTGTGGTCGTTGTGACCGTCAAGCTCCTCGCCGCAGTATCGAAGCTCCTGCTTCGGAACGGTGATCGTATTATCACCGAACAAAAGCCCTCCGCCGAGCTTTTTCAGTTCCTCGTGCATTGCTTTTCCTCTGTCGCTCTCTTTGGCTTTAAGCCGTTCCGTCCCCGTAAACACAGCTCCGTTTTTCAAAGCCGCAAGTGCAAACAAAACAGGTCCGAGATCGGGGCAGTCGGAAATATCAAGCGTGGGAACGTTTCTTTCTATCTGTTCAAAATACGAGCGATAGACCCTGTCGCCCTGCAGGCTGTCGGGCAACAAATTCTCCACTTTAACGCTTGAGCCTAAGTAGTTAAATGCGTCAAGAAACGCCGCATTTGAATAATCGCCCTCGATCTTGCCCGAAAAAGCGTGCAAATCAGATCTTTTGATCTCGATCTTATAATCATCTGCAAAAGATACGTCAGCCCCAAACGAACTGAGTGCCGAAATGGTCAGATCGATATACGACCTGCTTTCAAACGGGGGCAATATCTCGATAGACGAGTCTCCGTTCAGATATACGAGCGCCATTATAAGCCCCGTAATAAACTGACTGCTGACGTCGCCTCTTATCTTATAGCACCCGCTTTCAAGCTTTCCGCACACCTTAACGCTTTTTTCGTCTTTTTCAAAAGTAAAACCGTATTCCGAGCAAAGCGTTTCATAAACTCCGAGCGGTCTTTCAAAAAGTCTCTCGCTGCCGCGAAAAACGACCGTTTTCCCCAAGCACAGCGCAAGCGGAATAAAAAAGCGAAGCGTACTTCCGCTCTCTCTGCATTCCAAAATCGGCTCTTCCGCATTCATAAACGCCTGCGGATCAACTGTCACCCTGTCTTTTTCTGCCGTTATACTCGCACCCAGGGCACTCAAACAGTCAATGCTCGCCAAGATGTCCTCGCTGTAATCAACGCCCGTCAGAATACACTTCTTGCCCGATAAAGCGGCGCCGATCAGGTATCTGTGGGCCATACTCTTTGAAGGGGGAGCTTCCGTTACACCGTGCAAAAAGCACGGTTTAAATGTTGCTATCATCTTATTTTCCCTCGGTTAAAAAATCAATCGCCTCAAGGTATCCGTCTGTTCCGTGCCCGGTGATAGTTTTCACACAGGCAAGGCGTATATAGCTTATTTGACGAAAATCCTCGCGTTCTTCCACCTTTGAAATATGGACCTCAACTGTCGGTATATTTACCGATTTTACGGCATCTAAGATCGCAATGCTCGTATGCGTATAAGCTCCGGGATTTATAACTATTCCGTCAGCGTTCCCGTACGCGCTTTGTATCTTATCTACCAGGTCTCCTTCGTGGTTAGACTGATATAGTTCAACTTGTATCTTCTTTTCATCACAATGTCTCTGTATTTTCGATACGAGGTCGGCATAAGTCTCTCGTCCGTAATGGTTAGGCTCCCGAATGCCGAGCATATTCAAGTTAGGTCCGTTAATAACAAGTATCTTCATTTTATCAGCTCCGTTCGTTTTTCTAAAATGTATTCTGCCTCTTTCTCGGGCGTATCCATATCGGGAACTACGACGTCTGACGTCGATCTATAAATATCTATTCTGTCGTTATACAGCTTCGCGAGCTTGTCCTCGGTATTCGAAAGAGGTCTGTCCCCGGTCGCGCGTAATCGTGAGAGAGCGGCATCAATAAAGTAAAGTCTGCCGTTTCTCTTCAGATATCTGACGTTTTCTTCTCTAAGGATCGCTCCGCCGCCCGTTGAAATAATGCGACAGCTTTCAGAAGACACGTCGCGCACAACCTCGGTCTCAAGATCGCGAAAATACTTTTCGCCCATATTGTTGATAAGCTCTTTAATGGTACAACCGCACCGTTTTTCGATCTCGGAATCGGTATCTACCAATTCGTAACCGTCGATTTTCAGCAATCTGCCGACCGTACTCTTTCCGCTTCCCGGCATACCGGTCAAAACGATATTCTCTTTTGAAGCAAAAACCGAGGCGTACACGCTGTCGGCAGCCTTCTTTTCGATTTTCGTATCAAGAAATTTTTCAACGGCTACGACCGCCTGCATAACGAGCATATACAGTCCGCCCTCGGCTTTTATCCCTCTTGATCTTGCATCCAAAACAAGATTTGTGCAAAGGGGATTGTATATTGCGTCTATTACGCCTTCAAGACGTTCAAACGAAGAAATATCTATCGGCTTAGGCTCACAGTTCGGATACATACCGCAGGGAGTGGTGTTTATAATGATCTGAGCATCGGAGTGGTTTTTTTCTGCCTCGTCGTAGGTAATAAACTCACTGCTCTTATTTCTGCTTACCGTCAACACCTCAAAAGCTCCCATATCGGCGGCAACCACCCGAGCAGTCTTGCTCGTTCCGCCCGTTCCGAGCACCAACACCTTTTTGCCTCGAATATCCAATCCAACGCGCTCGATAAGCGCCCGCATTCCGTAATAATCGGTATTATATCCGTAAAGCTTACCGTTTCGGTTTACTATCGTATTTACCGCTCCTATTCTCGTCGCGACGTCGCTTACAGAGTCAAGATACGGAATAACGGTCTGTTTATAAGGAATGGTCACGTTTATAGCTTCAAAATCTTTTTTCTCAAAAAAAGGCTGTATTTCTTCTTCGCTGAGCTCGATCAGCTCGTATTCATAATCGGCAAGTCTTGCGTGTATCTCTTTTGAAAAGCTGTGCGTCAGTTTCTTGCCGATACATCCGTATTTTTTCATCTTTATCTTTCGGTTCCCAATCAATATTGCTTCAAATAATATTCTTCAAACTGTTTATTTCAAATAATCAGTTCCAAAACGCATGGCCAACATATCGCACAAAACGATAGCCGCTGCCGCATCCTGCACCACTCTTGCTCTATGCACGATGGCAGGATCGTGTCTGCCCTTAGGCTCTAAAACCGTTTCCGTCATAGTTTTAAAATCAATTGTATTCTGCGCCTTAAATATAGTCGGAGTCGGTTTAATTGCGGTTCTGAAAATAACAGGCATACCGTTCGAGATACCGCCGTTTATACCGCCGTTATTGTTCGTAACGGTAACGACCTTGCCGTTATCTATCTTTATAGGATCGTTTGCCGCACTTCCCTTCATATCGGAAATGGCAAATCCCGCGCCGAACTCGATGCCCTTAACGGCAGGAACGGAAAACATCATGTGTGATATCATACTTTCGAGCGTATCGAACCACGGTTCTCCGACACCCTCGGGCATACCGATTATTGCGGTTTCAAGAACGCCGCCCACACTGTCTCCCTCGGATGACGCTTCTAAGATAGCGTTGCACATTTTCTCTCCGCATTCCTCGTCAAGCACCGCAAAAGTCTTTTTATTTAAAGCCTCTATATCAGCTTTCAGATCACAAAAATCCCTGTCGGAAACCGAAGCGCATTTTTTTACGTGAGTTCCGATATAAATTCCTTTTTGCTCCAAAGCACGTCTGCATACCGCGCCCGCGGCAACGAGGGCAGCCGTAATACGTCCGCTGAAGTGTCCGCCGCCGCGCGAATCCTGATACCCGTGATACTTGCACTCTGCAGTATAGTCTGCGTGCGAAGGGCGGGCAACGGTTTTCATTTGCGAATAATCCCCGCTTTTTACGTTTTCGTTTGGAATAAGAATAGTGATCGGCGTACCCGTGGCCTTGTTTTCGACCACACCGCTTATGATCTTAAATTCGTCGTTTTCTTTTCTCGGTGTAGAGATCTTTCCGTCGGGACGGCGCTGAGTCAGCATCTGCGCTATATATTCGCTGTCAACATATATTCCGGGTGCCAATCCGTCAATTACAGCACCTATATATTCTCCGTGGCTTTCTCCGAAAAGGGTAACAGCCACGCTGTTTCCGAACGTATTCTTCATTTTTTCAAACCTTCCAAAACCTTTTTTGCATTCTCTATAACTTCGTTGCAATACATAGTTTTCATTTCAAAACTGCCGACCTTGTCGACCGTGGTAACGGTAACTGTATCGCCGTCCGCCTTTTTATCGTGAAATGCCGCTTCGGCTATCTTTTCCCAGTCGTATTCAAGCGTCCTGTAAAGATTGCACTTTTTCAAAACCTCAATCACTCTGGAACGAACGTCTTTTCCGCACATTGGGATCATACCGATAGCGACACATTCTCCGTGATAAAGCTCTCTCATATCCTCGCTGCTTTCAATTCCGTGTCCGACGGTATGTCCGAAATTAAGTATTCTGCGTAATCCGGCTTCCTTCTCATCCTGCTCGACCACGTTCTTTTTAATATTGAGAGAACGGATTATTATTTCGTCTATATTTTCTTCTATATCTTTGTTTTCAAAAATGTCAAACAACACTTCGTCCGAAGTCAAAGACATTTTCACCGCTTCTGCAAGTCCGTTTGAAAACTGGCGTTTCGGCAGGGTCTTCAAAAGCAAGGGGTCGATCAATACTTTTTTCGGCTGATAAAAAGCACCGACTATATTCTTTACGCCCCCGAAATTGATTGCCGTTTTTCCGCCTATAGACGAGTCGATCTGGGAAAGAAGCGTCGTAGGAATATTATAAAAATCGATTCCCCTCATATACGCTGAAGCCGCAAAACCCGAAAGGTCTCCGACCACACCGCCGCCAACCGCAACGACACAGTCTTTTCTCGAAAATCCATGATCAAGCATAGTCCGGAGCATTTTTTCAAACGTTTCAAGGCTTTTTGATGCCTCTCCCATTTCAACGGTACAGATTACCCCGTCTTTACTCTGCTCAGCAACCGTCTTTGCATATTCATGGGGTACGCCCGAGTCGGTTACGACCAAAACTCTCCTATTTAAATTCAAATGCTTGCCCGCGTTTGCAAGTACACCGCGTTCTACGACTATACCGTAGCTGTCTTCACCCAAATTCATACGTATCGTCATTGTTTTCCACCCTATATCTCGGTATGCGGAGCAAATGTACCCGCCGCTTTAAGCCGGTCGCACACCTCGTTTAATTCTTCGATCATTTTTTTGCCGTTCTTCGTTTCGACCGATCCGTCGATCTCCACGTAGAAATAATACTGCCACGAATGTTTTTTCATCGGTCTGCTTCTAAGTGCCGTCATATTATATCCGTATTTTCCGATGATCCCGATAGCATTTGCAAGCGATCCCGCCTCGTGTTTGACGGTAAACATCAAAACCGTGCTTGTCAGCGAGGGAGAATTCGTTTTCACTTTTGAAAGTACTGCAAATCTCGTCGTATTCTCTCCGCTTTTGTTGATATTCGCCTCTACCACTTTAAGACCGTATATCTCTGCCGTCTCTACGCTCGCGATAGCTCCCAAAGCCTTATCATTTGCAGCTGCAACAGTCTTTGCCGCAAGAGCGGTATTGTTAGCCTCCTCTGCTTCAAAGCCGCGCATTACTATATAATCGTGGCACTGACTGAGCGCTTGAGGATGGCTCGTAACCTTTTTAATACTTTCAACGGTCGCGCCGGGCACGCCGAGGAGATTCTGATGTATTTCAAGCTCGTATATTCCGTTTATAAAAAGGCTACCCGAAAAAATCAGATCTATCGTCTGTCCGACCTCGCCCGCATAACTGTTTTCTATCGGAAGAACCGCAACGTCGCTCTCTCCTCTGACTACGGAATCGTAAGCCGCTTTAAAATCACTGTAAGATATCCTGTTTCCCTTCGGAAATACTCTGCCGGCGGCTATATGAGCAAACGCGCCCTCAACACCGCTGTATGCAACCTTCAAACCACTTTGCATACGGTACTGATACGAACGGGATATCGACATCATATTTTTTAAGTAGTCTATATAATATCCTTTCAAGACCTCGTCTTTCACGAGTGCGGAATTTTTTTCAACGACCTCATCCTCTCTCTTTTGATCGAGTATAGGCAGTCCGAACTCCTTTTTGTACTCGTAAACCATCTCGGCAGCCTTCATACGCTTCACGAAAAGCTCTGCCATCTGAGAATCGGCATCGTTTATTATCTTTCTTGCTTCTTCCAATTTATTCGACATATACGCACACCCTTTTATCAAAGCTTATCTGCAATATCAAGAATCAACTTCTCGGTTTTTTCCCAGCCGAGACAGGGGTCTGTAATAGATTTCCCGAAAACGTGTTCACCAACGCTCTGAGCGCCATCCTCTATATAGCTCTCGATCATCATACCTTTAACGAGACGCTTGATATCGGCATTTTGATTGCGGCTGTATACGATATCCTTTGCAATACGTATCTGCTCAAGATATTTCTTGCCCGAGTTATTGTGGTTGGTATCTACGATAATTGAAGGATTCACGAGATTCGACTTCTCGTAAAGCTCTTCCACACGAAGCAGATCTTCGTAATGATAATTGGAAACGCTTCTTCCCGTGTAATCGATAAACCCGCGGAGAATTGCGTGAGCATAAGGGTTGCCCTCGCTCGTAACCTCCCATCCGCGATAGAGGAAGGTGTGGCTCGACTGCGCCGCAACGATGGAATTCATCATAACGCCGAGATCGCCGCCTGTAGGATTCTTCATACCGACGGGAACCTCAATACCGCTTGCGGTCAGTCTGTGCTGCTGGTTTTCAACAGAGCGTGCACCGATCGCAACGTAAGAAAGCAGGTCGGAAAGATAACGGTAATTCCCGGGATAAAGCATTTCATCGGCACAAGAAAAATCGTAAGCGCGAAGCGCCTCCAAATGAAGCTCTCGGATGGCAACTATGCCTTTATACATATCGGGCTTTGCATCGGGATCGGGCTGATGAAGCATCCCCTTGTATCCCTGCCCCGTCGTTCTGGGCTTATTTGTATAGATGCGGGGAATGATAATGATCTTATCCGACACCTGTTCTTCGATCCTTTTGAGTCTGGAAATATATTCGAGCACCGGCTCTCGGTGATCGGCAGAGCACGGTCCTATAATAAGGATAAACTTATCCGAACTTCCCTCAAATACTGCACGAATACTTTCATCGCGTTCAGCCTTTACTTTTTCCATTCTCTCGGTAAGGAAAAACTCTTTTTTTACCTCCTGCGGAATGGGGAGTTTTCTGTGGAAATGCATTCTCATTGTTCTCTACCTCGTTTCTGCATTGATCCTTTTTCAAAATAAAAAGCCCGCTGTTCAGTGTGCCGAAAAGCACGACGAATGCGGACTGTCCGTATTTTTGTTTCCGATGATAAATTTGATCATATATCGGATCTTACAAAAGTCGGGCAGCCCTTAGCAAAGTAATAAAAGTAATAAAAATACTTGTTATGTGTCATTTTAGCTGCCTCCCTTGTGATTTATCGCCACACATTATAGCACACTACCGCGATAAAGTCAATAGTTTTTTCGGCGAATAAAGCTTATTTTTTTAAAAACAGCCGCCAATTCAATTAAAAAAACAAAAAAGACAGTACGGAAACTATCCATACTGTCTTAACTGCTTCAATTATCGAAATATTATTTTGCAAGCGTGTATATTTCAGCTTCCCAAGGTTTCCACTCCGATCTTCCCTCAAGAGAAGGAGTCGTGTCGGCATAGTTCGTGAGAATTCTCTCCCACTCTGTACCTTTAACTGCTTCGGGTATCTCAACCTTAACCGCATCGTCTGAGAAGTTACATATAACGAGCATGGTTTCTCTCGCGCACTTACGGAGATAAATAACCATCTTCGGATGATCCATCATCAAGAACTCGAACTCGCCGTCAACAACTGCGGGATGTTCCTTTCTCATCTTGATAAGCTCTTTATAATAGTTGAATATGGAATCGGAAGACTTTCTGTCAGCTTCGTAGTTGATCTCGGTGTAACGGGGGTTTACCTTGATCCAGGGCTTGCCCGTCGTAAAGCCTGCGTTTTCGCCGTCGTTCCACTGATAAGGTGTACGCGCGTTGTCACGGCTTGTATCACGGAGCTTGGAGAGAGCCTCTTCAGGATCAACACCCGCTTCGATCATCGTATTGTACTTGCCTACCGTATAACGTTCGTTGTAGTCGTCGATCGTCTTAAAGTATACGTTCGTCATACCGATCTCTTCGCCTTGGTATACGAAGGGAGTACCGGGCATGGTATGAATAAGGGTCGCAAGCATTTTCGCGGAAGGAACGCGGTATTCTTTATCGTTACCGAAACGGCTGACCTGGCGAGCAGAGTCGTGGTTCGTCATAAACTGAGAGATCCAAGCGTTCTGCTTCATAAGGTCGATCCATCTCTGCTGTGTTTCCTTGTACTCGTTTACGGTTATAATATTGGGGTTCTTACCGATCTCGAAATGGAATACCATATCGATCTCGTTGTGGCTCTGGCAAATGTAATCCAAAGCGCCGTCTGAAGAAAGGTTACCCGTTTCGCCGACGGTCATAATATCGTATTTGCCCCATACCTCGCGGTTGATCTCACGAAGGATCTCGTGAATACCGGGAATATTTGTACAAATTGCTCTGTCAACAACGTATCCGTGGATACCGACGGGAGGTGCGGGAGGCATTTTCGAGTCGGGAAGTCCGGCAGGTTTCTTAATACGGTTGATAGCATCAAGTCTGAATCCGTCGATACCGAGATCTAGCCACCAACGCATCATCTTGTACATTTCCTGGCGGAGAGGTTCGTATTCCCAGTTTACGTCGGGCATTTTTACCGAATAATGGTGGAGATAATATTCACCAGTCTGTTCGTCATATTCCCAAGCAGAGCCCTTGCCCTCATAGAAATAGTTGCCCCAGTTGTTAGGCTCCTTGCCGTTTTCCTTGGGAGCACGCCATACGTAGTAATTACGGTATGGGTTGTCCTTCGATTTCCTCGATTCCTTGAACCACTTGTGTTCGTCCGAAGTGTGATTGAGAACCAAATCCATTACGACACGGATACCCATCGCGTGAGCCTTATCGAGAAGTTCTTTGAAATCTTCGAGGGTTCCGTATGCGGGATCAATGTCCTGATAGTCGGAAATATCATAACCATTATCTACTTGAGGAGATTTGTAAAGGGGGTTGAACCAAATGCAGTTGATTCCAAGCTCCTTGAGATCGTCAAGTTTTGAAATAACGCCGCGGATATCGCCGATGCCGTCGCCGTTCGAGTCGCAGAAACTCTTGCAATAAAGCTGGTAAACAACGGCCTCTTGCCACCATTTTTTCTTCATAATGCAATTTATTCCTTTCGGTCTGTTTTTATTTCAATATATCAATTTAGTTCATTTTAGCACATAGAGATTAATATGTCAATACCTTTGGCAAAAATGCCGCAAAGCATTTATTTTAGCTTATTTTTCGGGCTTTTTTTATTACATTTTCGGAGATTATTTTCCATAAGCAAAATATAGCATTTGTATAACTTTTGTTTTTTCATTACATCTTTTATTGATCAAAAAGACCTGCAAAAAACAAAAACGCTGCCGCGTTTTTTTAAAGAAGCACATACAATCAGGGCTTCGCCCCGAACCCCACAAAAGGCGCGCTTTTGTAAAAGCGCCCTCTTGACTCCAACCAAAACTTTTAATCGATTTATATTACTATTTTAATTATATAGGTTGAATGTGATATTGAATTTAAAAAAAGTTTGTGATATAATCACTCTTGAAAAAACAAGAAAGGATGCGTATTTTTATGAAGCAATACACAGTAAACGGTATGAGCTGTGCGGCGTGCAGCGCCCGTGTTGAAAAAGCCGTTTTGAATGTCGATGGCGTTACTTCCTGCTCGGTAAGCCTGCTCACAAACTCTATGGCAGTTGAAGGCACAGCAAGCGACGACGCCGTCATAAACGCCGTTGTAAAAGCCGGTTACTCATCTTCTTTAAAGAACACCGAAACGCAAAACGGAAAAAACGAAAACGCCCTGACTGACAAAGAAACTCCCGCTCTTTTTAAAAGACTTGTTTTTTCATTCGTATTCTTGATATTGTTGATGTACCTGTCAATGGGACACAATATGTGGCACTTCCCTTTGCCGTCTTTTTTGGAAAACGCCCCCCTCGCTATCGGTATTGCACAAATGCTGTTGGCTTTGACCGTGATGGTTATCAACCGCAAATTCTTTATCAACGGTTTCAAGGGGTTCGTTAACTTAGCTCCCAATATGGACTCCCTCGTTTCTCTAGGTTCTGCCGCATCTTTTATATACAGCGCGTACGTTTTGATCAAAATGACGGGTTCTGCAACCCCGAAAGCACTTTTACACGACCTGTACTTCGAGTCTGCCGCAATGATACTCGCTTTGATCACACTCGGAAAAATGCTCGAAGCGCGTTCAAAAGGGAAAACGACTAACGCACTAAAGACCCTTATGAGTCTTGCACCCAAAAGCGCAACCGTCATACGCGACGGAAAAGAAACCGAGATTGTAATCGACGAGGTAAAAATAGACGATATATTCGTCGTTCGCCCCGGAGAAAGCATTCCCGTCGACGGTATCGTGATCGAGGGCAACAGCGCGATCGACGAGTCTGCGCTCACTGGTGAAAGTATCCCCGTCGACAAAGATATCGGAGACGTCGTAAGCGGTGCAACCATAAACCGCTCGGGATTCATAAAATGCAAAGCGACCCGAGTAGGTGAAGACACCACCCTCTCCCAAATCATAAAAATGGTAAGCGATGCGGCGGCAACCAAAGCGCCCATTGCAAAGATCGCCGATAAAGTCTCGGGCATTTTTGTTCCGATCGTCATAACGATAGCGATCATCGTTCTGTCCGTTTGGCTTTTGGCAGGCAAAAATATCGGCTTCGCTTTAACAAGAGCCGTATCCGTTCTCGTAATAAGCTGTCCGTGTGCGCTCGGTCTTGCGACCCCCGTTGCAATAATGGTCGGCAACGGCATGGGTGCAAAAAACGGGATCCTATTTAAAAACGCAACTTCTCTTGAAATGGCGGGAAAAACCCAGATCATAGCCCTCGACAAAACGGGAACGATCACCAAAGGCGAACCTGAGGTTACCGATATCATCGGTGATGATTCCCTTCTTCAAACGGCATACAGTCTTGAAATAAAAAGCGAACACCCTTTGGCAAAAGCTATCGTCAAGCACGGCGAGTCAGAAAACATTTCGGCATTAGATACAACAGATTTTGAAATCTTCCCCGGCGGCGGACTGAAAGCCAACGTAAACGGAGAAACCGTCTGCGGAGGTAATGCCGATTTCGTGGGCAAATATGCCGAGATACCGAAACATCTGCTCGACAAAGCAAATCAACTGGCAACCGCAGGAAAAACGGCTATCTTCTTCTCAAAAGGCAAAGAAGTTCTCGGTATTATTTCTGTTGCCGACACAATAAAAAATGACAGCATAAGCGCCGTTTCCCAGCTTAAGAAAATGGGAATTCGCGTCGTTATGCTGACGGGAGACAACAAGATCACGGCTGAAACGATCGGAAAGCAGGTCGGCGTAGACGAAGTCATTTCCGAGGTTAAACCCGACGGAAAAGAACTTGCCGTTCGCAATTTGCAAAAAGAAGGCAGAGTTGCCATGGTGGGCGACGGCATAAACGATGCCCCCGCGCTCACGAGAGCGGATATAGGAATTGCGATCGGTGCGGGCACGGACGTTGCAATAGATGCCGCCGACGTCGTTCTTGTAAACAGCGGACTGGCTGACGTTCCCGGAGCAATAAGGCTCAGCCGGGCAACCCTTCGGATCATTCACCAAAATCTGTTCTGGGCGTTCATTTACAACGCAATATGTATTCCCGTAGCAGCGGGCGCATTCGTGTGGGCAGGGCTGACCCTTAACCCCATGCTCGGAGCATTAGCCATGAGCCTTTCGAGCTTCTGCGTTGTAACCAACGCGCTCAGACTGAATATGTATAATATTTACGATCCTACTAAAGATAAGATCATAAAAACTAAAACGAAAAAAGAGGTAAAAACAATGGAAAAAACAATTAAGATCGAAGGAATGATGTGTCCTCATTGCGAGGCAAGAGTAAAGAAGATACTTGAAGAAACCGAAGGCGTCTCTTCGGCTATCGTAAGTCATACCGCAGGCACGGCAATCGTAACTCTGAGCTCACCCGTCGCCGACGACGTTCTTTCAAACGTCATCACTGACAACGGATATAAAGTAATCGATATTAAATAAGAATTAAAGACACAATAAAAGCGTCGCAAAAAGCGACGCTTTTATTATTTATATTTTCTTTTTAAAACAGTTCATCAAAACGTATACTGCTATTAAAACCGCAACCGTTCCGCCGAGTATCAAATACATATTTGGAATGCTGACCTGTTCTTCAAAGAAGTATATATTGCAGTCGAGTGCGTCCTTGATCGAATCTACCATTTCTTTCGGCACCCCCTGCGCCTGCATTTCAGCCAATGCCCCCCGCATCGAATGGGTCCTCACGAGTGCCGTTCCGTAAGTTCCGGGCAAAAACGACAAGACCTTTTGAAGTCCTTCCCCAAATGATGCTATCGGCATATACGCTCCGCATATAAACCCATAACCCGAGCTCACGATCGTACCGACTGCGGATATCTGTCCCTGCGACGAGAGGAAATAGTTTATTATCGACGACAACGCCGTACCGAACAAAACGAGCAAAAGCACGTCAAACAGCAAGAGCAAAACGTCAACAAAAGACATATACCAACCGACAGACGCAATATACGCAAGGCAAACGGCTGTTGCTACAAGGCAGATAAGCAAAGTTGAAGTCAGAGTTGCCACGTAATAACTGAGCGACAGCACCGACGGCTTAACGGGAGATATGCGAAGATCTTTTATACTTCCGTTCGCCTTGTCCTGAACCATAAGAAAGTTGGAACAGAATGCAACCGTTACGCATGAAACGGCAAGTATAGAGGAGATAAGCTGTCCGCCTACAAGACCGTTCATAAGTTCTTCCGATATCTTAAAACTGTCGGTCAGGTTCATCTCAAACGAATCACGATAAACGTTTCCGAGAAAGCTTGCATACAAAACAAGCAAGATAGCGGGCGTTATAAGAGACGTAAAAAACATCCCTTTATCCTTGAAAAACAACTTTATATTACGTTTTATCAAAGCAAGCGCCGTACTCATTTCGATGCACCTCCCTCCGGATTTTTACCCGTAACGTTCAAAAATACGTCGTCCATTTTCCCCTTCGTGATCTCATAGTCGGAAAAAACGTCGGGGTGCTTGATAATAAGCTCGGTGGCTTTTGCGGTATTTGGAACGGATAAGCGGTACGCATCGCGTATCTTTTCGTATTCTGCCCCAAGGGTCATAACGGTCGACTCGTCAACTCCGTAAAGGGTAATAAAATCGCCCGTATACGTATTTTTTAGTTCAAGAGGAGTACCCTCTGCCGAAATCTTTCCGCTGTCCAAAATCACAACGTAATCGGCTTCCGCCGCCTCTTCCATATAGTGCGTTGTAAGAAACACCGTCATATTTTCATTCTTTCGAAGATCGGAAATGACGTTCCAGAGAATCTTTCTCGTCTGCGGGTCAAGACCGGTCGTGGGCTCGTCGAGTATCAATATTTTCGGTCTGTTTATAAGCGCACGCGCAATATCTATCCTTCTCCGCTGACCGCCCGACAGTTTGCCGACAGCCCTTTTCAGCAAGTCTTTAAAATCCAAAAGCTCTGCCAGTTCCGACAGTCTTTTTTTGAACGCCTCGCCCGTTATACCGTATAACGCGGCACGGCTTTGCAGATTATCGTACACGCTGAGCGCCGAATCGAGAACCGAGCTTTGAAAAACGACACCGAGCGCACCTTTTATATGATCAATGTTTTTGTCGAGGTCGGCACCGTCGATCACAACGCTTCCGCCGTCCTTCGACAGCTGACCGCACATAATGTTTATGGTAGTGGATTTCCCAGCACCGTTTACGCCGAGAAATGCGAACAGTTCTCCCTCTTTAACGCGGAAACACAGATCCTGCACCGCCTTAACGTCGCCGAAAGATTTACAGAGTCCTTCAATTACAATTATATCGTTCATTTTTGCTCACCCCTGACGCCGTACCATTCCATAAATGCTGACGTATTTTCTTCGCAAACATAGTTCTTGTCGTTGTTCAGCAGATAGATCATACGCTCGTCGTCTTCGGTTTTATCCTTTTTCTGCACCATAAATTTTATCAACATTTTGATCATAAATTTATTTATGCCTTTGAGCTTTGTTTTGTCCATGCCCCCCTGCATCGTAAACAGTGGCATAGATTCGGGCATACCGTTTGCCTTTTTTACTTCGGCAACAGCCGTACCGGTATCACAAAGACCGACAGCTCCGACCGCCGATATTTCAAAAAACTTATTTGCCTTCTTGTAGCCCTTTACACCGTTTGCAAACAACCACCCGAGATAGATCACGGGCGATCCTTTTTCAAGCTTTTTTACCGCCTCGCCCAATTCGTACACGCATAACCCGGTCTTTTTGCCAAGTATTTGCGCATATTCTGCGGTATGTCCGTTTTCTGATGTATATACAATAGCTTTCATTGTTTTCTCCTAAAATATGGAATGCTGTAAGCCTATTATTTCACTATCGGTTAATGGTCATAGATGATTTAATTCTTCTTTATTTTGCTTTTTTTGCGGTAAACGACCACCAATACGGCAATAAGGACTATAACGAGTACTCCGACAAATATCCACAATCCGACATTTGAATCTCCGTCTTTTTTGGGTACCTTAGGTGCATTTGTTGTTTCTTCGGGTTTCTGATCATTTTCATCGGGAGTATCGGTAACAACGCCGTCGGTAAAGATGATATTCGTTTTCACTTCGGCGTATTCTTCGCCTATAACGCCGCCGAGACGGTTGACGATGTAGTTTTCGAGCAGTTCCACGTCGAGCGTGCCTTCGGCATCCAATATCTTCGCATTCTTGAACATTGTCATACCGCCCCCGAAATCGAGGAGATAGTAGTTGAAGCCGGATAAAACGTATTTTTTGTCAAGCTCAATTGATTTATATTCACCGCTCGTTTTATCAAGTATCTTTACGTCATAAACACGGTATTCACCGTCGACCTTTTCAAAAAATCCGTTTTCATCAACCTTTACGGACGTCGGAATAGATTTGTTGATCGAGAAGGTAATGCCCGAAACGTGAGGAAACGAACCGTCTTCTTCGGGATAGTTCATAACAGCCATTTCAAGATAGTCGACGAGAGTCTTTCCCGTGATCTCTGCTGTAACTATCTGATTGTTAAACGGAAAGACCGAGAAGATATCATTGAAAGTAACCTCGCCCGATTCCATGGGAGCACGGATCCCTCCGCCGTTTACAAAAGATATGTCAGCCCCCGTTTCAATGCGAAGGGCATCGGAACAAAGATCTCCGAGATTGGTCTCTCCGTTTCGCACCAGGCGGTTTCCGTCTTTATCGTGCGTGATCAGTTCAACCTTGCTTTCGCCGATCTTTCGGTTTCCGAGCTGTGCATAATTCTCGTTGACCTCTTTTATATACGCATCAACGTCGGGGTCGGTTTTCGCATAGCTCTGAACGTCAACAAGCTCGGTGTCGAGCACCCCGTCCTTAATAGTAAGTTTTCCGATATAAGCAAATTTTGTGCCGGTAGACGAGAGCAGTACGTCATCACCGCTCTTATCCTTGACCACCTTTTTTTCTATAACCGAATGACTGTGGGCATCAAGCACCGCGTCAAATCCGTCTGTATTTGCGATCAGATCTGTAACGTCTGTCCACTCGTCAGCATCGGCATATCCGATATGAGAGAGCGCGATCACGTAATCGGCTCCCGCCGCCTCTGCAGCATCGATATTGTTTTGCACGATCTCGTAAAGTTTTGCCTCGTTGAACGTGTAAATAAGCTCGTCTTTATCATTTTTGAACTGAGCGGGATTTGATGAACTGATGGTCTCCGGTGTAGTGATGCCGATATAAGCGATGTCCACGTCCCCGTAGGATACCATCGTATAGGGCTCAAAATATGACTTGTCCTCACCGATTTTTTGGAAGTTGCATGAGGTAAACTTTGTGTTTGACATCTCGTTCAGCTCGTTGAGACGGTCGATCTTGTAGTCAAATTCATGGTTACCGAGAGATATGGCGTCATAGCCGACTAAGTTCATAACTTTTACAATGTACTCGCCCTTGGATACCGCGCCCAGCGTTCCGCCCTGTACGAAATCGCCGACAGAAACAACGCCGACATTCTCATATTTTTCTGACAGTTCACTTTTCATCGCGGCAAGCTTAGAATAGCCTTCTATCACGCAATGAACGTCATTCTCGTAAAGGATTACTACAGAATCGGCATCCTTTGCGTATATAACGCCCGTAAACCCGGACAGTATCAAACACAGCACGAGATTAAACGTTATTATCTTTCTAAAAACCTTATTCATTCTTTTTCTCCATTCGGCACAAATAGTAATGCTTCTCCGTTTACGCCTTCCAAACGGCTTTGATGATGTTGCCGATCTTGGGAGCCGTGCCGTACATAAGAACGCCGACGCGGTAGATCTTTGCCGACAGTATTCCGATTCCAAAGGTAGATGCAACCAAAATACCAATAGAAATTGCAATTTCATACCAAGCAACAGTGCTCATGGCAATTCTCGTGAACATAGCCATAGGCGAGGTGAACGGAATATACGAGCAGATCTGCATAAGCAGATTGTCCACGCTTCCGCTGCTCATCGAGAACATAACGACCATAAACCCAAAGATAAACAGGAAAGTTACGGGCTGGACTGCCGTATTGATATCCTCAAGCTTTGAGACCGTAGAGGATATAGCCCCGTAGAGAAACGCATAGATCAAGAAGCCAAGCAGGAAGAACACGAGCATATAAGCAAACA
>JAZNOI010000031.1:0-27970 GCA_045580755.1 Eubacteriales bacterium
TGGACACCAATTCTGCTCTCGAAACGGCATCGGACGTCGGCGTTATTATGATGTATCATGACTTTGCCGACAAGATACGCGACAGAGACGGTATGAAAAGCTTTTTCTGCCGATTTGCTATGCCCGAGCTGAAAAGACTTAGGAAAAAAGCGTGCAAGCAAAAAGGCATTGCCGAATTTGATAAATTGGTCGAAGAAAGACTTAATAACCTTTCGAAAATAGAAACCGAAAACACACCGTCGGTCGACCATCCCGCCGAGGAATTCGGCGCGATCCTTGCTGAGGCTATGTCGCTCAACCTCGAAGGAAACGACAAGAGGATCGCATATGAAATAGGCAGACAGGTCGGGAAATGGATCTATATCATTGATGCAGTCGACGATATAGACAGCGACGCGAGATCAAAATCTTACAACCCGTTTATCGCATCCTTCGGCACCGCCGAGGAAGCTAAAAAGCACGGAGAAATGATCAAGACAGCACTTGCCAACGCCCTCTCGTGTGCCGACAAAGCTCTTGCGCTTGTCGATAATACCGATGTCGGAGTATACAATATCTTAACTAATATACTCAGGATCGGAAATCTGGATAATCAAGACAATATACTGACCAAAAATAAATTCGTCACTCAAAATGAACAAGAAAATCTATCTATGAAGGAGTAAAAAAATGACAGATCCTTACAAGATACTCGGCGTATCAAAAGACGCGTCGGACGAGGAAATAAAAAGAGCCTACCGCGAGCTCGCGCGAAAATATCATCCCGACAATTACATAAACAATCCACTGGCGGACCTCGTAAACGAAAAGATGAAGGAGATCAACGAGGCTTACGACAAGATACAGAAGGAGCGAAGCGAGAACAGATACTCGCACAACAACTCCTCTTCGGGAAATAGCCGCAACACCAGCTATTCGGGTGAGTATATAAGAATTCGAGAGCTTATAAGAATGAACAGACTTACCGAGGCTGAAACGATGCTCAACTATATCCCTTCCGCTGACAGAAACGGCGAATGGAACTTTTTGAAGGGTTGCATTCTCGAAAGACGCGGCTGGTACTTTGATGCTCAAAAGTTTTTTGAAACCGCTTGCTACATCGATCCCGACAACTACGAATACCGCGACGCTTTGAACAAGATCAAAAATACCGCAAATTCGTTTGGGGGATACCGAGCATCCAACGTGGACAGGACAGGCTGCTCTATGTGCGATGTGTGTTCAACTCTAATGTGTGCCGACTGTTGTTGCGAGTGCCTCGGCGGCGACCTCATCAGGTGTTGCTGAAAAAATGAATAGATTCGATTTTTCCCGGTTAACAAAACAAAAACACAACGTACACAGACATCGCAGGAATATATCGCCCGCAAGAAAGCTGTCGTTTTCGGCAATTCTTTGCGCGCTCGGTGTGGTCATACTGTTCATAGGCTCTATGATCGAGGTAGTCGACATATCTATGGCAGCATTGGCGTCCTTCCTCATCACCGTTTGTATGATCGAAATAAGCGGGGCGATGCCGTTTACGGTATATCTTGCAACGTCGGTACTCTCGTTTATTCTTTTACCTACAAAAACGGTGTCGATCATATACGTTATGTTTTTCGGATTTTATCCGATACTGAAAAACTACATAGAAAGACTTGGTTTTTGGCTTAGCTGGATAGCGAAGTTTGCGGCGTTCAACGTAATAAGTCTCGTGTACTATTATATAGCCAAAAGCTTTTTCTTCCCTGCGATCGAAGATCTGAGATTATACGTTTTGATAATTTTAAACGTAGTGTTCTTCACATTTGATCTTGCACTCACCTTTTTCGTGACTGCATACGTAACACGCTTCAGAAAAATGCTCAGAATCAGCAATTATTTGAAATGATACGATATTTTTTACTTGCTTTCCATAGTTATGCAAAAAAGACGACCGATTATTCGGCCGTCTTTTTTTGCCGGCAATGCGTTTAGAAGCAAAAACGTTAATTTCACCGAACGTAGCTTTTAACCGTTTTTCTTCATTTACATATAATATAACAGAAGATTCAATTAAAAATATGGGGTGAAATGACAATGTGTCGACAAAACGCATTATTAAAGGCACTTGGATTGGTAGTTGTTTCATTTGGGTGCGGTATATTGTTGGCATTCTTTTTGCCGACGTATATTCTGTCAATAATCGAGGCTGTGGTCATCATCGCAGCCGGATTGCTGTACGTTCTTCAAAAATGAAAGGGAGTGATTATTATATGAAGATCGTAGTTATCAAATCACCAAAGTTTTTTGTACCCATTCTCCGAAAGCTTTTCGGTGTAGGAAGAAAATAAAAAAAGCATACGGTTTTAAAACCGTATGCCTTTTTATTTTTATTAAAGTTCGGGAAGATCGATCGGATCTCTACCGCCGACGCTTCCGCTTCCACCGCCGGTGCTTGCTGTCAGTATTGCATCAACTTCAGAAAACTTTATTACCTCGATTTCGGGTTCAAGAAACTGTGTCTTATTCATTTCCTCATTTCTCCTTTTCTGAAATTACGCGGTGAGCGAAGCTGCATAAGCAGCCGCTGCCTTACCGTACTTGATCATTGCGTCTGTCAACGTTCTCAATGACTCGTATTCAGCCTGAGTCGTTTCTGCTGCAAGTGCCGCATAAGACTCTACAGAATAACGGTATGTGTTACTGATCGCCGTTTCGCCGTCGTATACTGTTACGAGAATCTCATCGCTTACCTGGTCTGCATTCAAAGTATCTACGTAGAAGTAGTACTCGTTTGCCTTTCCTGTTGCTACAAGGTTTTCTGTTCCAACAGTGCTCTCTACGCCGCCTACAGATACCTTAAGAGTTACGTTCGTAATATCTTCAGGAAGTGTGAGTCTGTATCTTACCTGGATAGAGTTTGCCAATACAACTGTCGTTGCCATTGTTGCCGTGGGGTTCGCAATCTCTACGTGATTAGCGTTTCTAATGTTGTTAAGTGTGCCTACATCTGTAGTTGCAGCACCTGTATTCTTATCTTTGATAAGCTTTGCATTTGCAAGGTCCTTTGCATCATCATTATTCCATCCAATGTAATTCTGTGCTGCTGCACCGTAATTCAAAAGGTCTGCAATAAGAGTCTTGAGTTCATCGTCGCCCTCGTTTTTAGCAATCTTGAAGAGGTTGTAGAGATATTCTTCAACACCGTAAACCGTAGGAACGGACGAAACATCTTCGCCGTTGTATTTACCGTGAACGGTTACTGTCATAGCGTCGGAAATACCGCTGGGAGCTATGTTCTTAAACTTGAATACGTATCTGCCTTCTGCGTCCAACTCTGCTTCAGGATAGATCGTGTCTGTTATTCCGCAGAAGTTAACCGTGATATATTCAACAGTGTAGCCTGCTGCCTCAGCTGCTGCCTTATCGATCTTGTAATTCATCGTGAGGTTAGAAGCGAGTTCAACAGATTTCTTCGTTGCGCCTAATACGTGGTACAAGGTGCTGGGTGCAGAATATCTGTTACCCGACTGAACGATGATCTGTACAGAAGGATCTTCGGGAATGTTTGTAAGCTCTTCGCCGATTGTTCCGTCTTCATTAACTGCATAGAACTTGTATCCGTTGGGAGACAAAGAAGATGCATCAAACGCTATGATGTCTGCATAGTTGTTTACGTAATCGTAATCTGTACCTGTCATGTACGTTGTGTAGTTTGTATGAATCTTGAGTCCTTCCGTTGCAAGAAGATCTGCAAACGTCATCGAGGGATCAACCAAAATTTCGTTATACTTATATCTTGTGCTTGTGGAATCTACAAAATTTACAAACTTGTTGTTAACCATTCTCTCAACGGAATTGGAGCGACCGGAAGCCGTCGAGGGAGTATCTACACCTTCTTCAACTGTGTAAAGACGCAAGTCAAGAGTAGAACCGGTAGCCTGAACAATGTCAAAAAGATCTACCTTTGTCTTAATATATACAGTGAATGAGGTGTCGCTGTCATTTGTGTCATTAAACGCACCGATAAACTTCACGCCGGTCTTACCGTCTGTTCCCTTCTGGAACTGAAGGTCGATCATGTCGTTGTCTGCTATTGCTCCGGAATAAATTTCCAAAACAGATGTTCCGTTTGTGTTACTCAGTGTGACGCCCGCACCGTTTGCCATACTACCGAGGATTACAGTATTTGTAAGCTCTGCACCGGGCTTAAGAATAACCGCACTGTGTATGTTGTAGGTTCTCGAAGAACCATCAGAAGTAATAGCTGAGAAATGACCGCCTATTACTTTTCCTGCATAAGCTGTTTCAATAATTACTCTGGTCGTAGGAATAACGTCAGTTGCTGTAAACTGTGATGCAATATTAAAGAAGTGACCGCCGAATACGTCGGGAGCAGCACCTTCATAGTGGATCACATTCTTAAGGGTTACAGAAGACAAACCTGTAGGAGCTGTCTTCAATCTTGTAGCACCGTAATAGCTTCCGCCGAAAATAGAATAACTAGTTTTAAGAGCAGTTCCTGTGGGAGCTGAAGATACAAAAGTAAGTCTGCTCTTGATGTCATCGCCTGCAGTTTCAGGACCGATCACAACAACTTCGGATGCACCGGACTGATTTGCATAAGATGTGTTTGCATCAGTGGAGTTATAACCGTTCAAATAAGAACCACCTATAATCTCTGCTTGGATGTAGTTCCAACCTGTACCGGTCTGTTCTTCGTATTTTTCTGTTTCTTCGTTATAAACGAGAGTGGTGTTTGCGTCAACAGTGATCTTGGAGGTGCCTTTGAATTCAGTATTCATACCGTCCAAACGGCCGCCGCCAAATACTCTTGTAGTAGTTACAAAGTAACATCTCTGGAAAATAAGCTCGGAAGCGCCTGTCTGTGAACCAAGCGAGATCTGAGAACCTGCAAAGATGTAACCGCCGGAAATCGCAAAGTTCTTTGTAATACCGAGTTCACTAACCGTATGCGTATAGATGTCTCTGAAATACATCTTAGCTTCACCGCTGTGAAGGTTGTTTGTCGAAGAAAGATATGAGCTTGCAGAAAGGTGGTTTCCCAAAGTAATGGTCTTGCCTTCAGTTCCCTGAACATAAAGGGTGGTGTTACCCGAATGGATAGCATTCGATGCTCTGAGGTAAGAAGATGCCCAGAATCCGGGAGTGCTGTTTACGCCGGTCAAAGTTGCTACGATTTCGCCGGAGTGTTCTGCTCCCGTATTACGCACGTTTGATCCACCGTACAAACCGTTACAAGCAACAGTACCGCCGGAAATGTTCACTGTGATCTTACCTGAATGCTTTGCAGCTGAACCGTTAAGGTCTGAACCTGCAAAAACATAGTAGGTGTCAGTGCTTGTTGCACGAGCGGGGAAATTACCGCCGTTCAAGTTGAACTCGATCTCACCGTTAAAGTCTGCGTTTGCAGCATTAACTAAAGGACCGGCATGGAAATGCGTATACGTGCTTACTTTATTGTTTGAATACTTGTGAGCATTGTTGAAAGTAAATCCGTCGTTTACATTTATAGTGAACTTTGCAACTTTATCTCCGTTCTTGAACGTTACAGCTGCAGAATCCATAAGACCTACTGCGTTTACTACACCATTGATAGTACCGCCGTTAAAGTTAACGGTCATATCACCGGAAATTCTATGGCTCTGACCATCTTTTGCTTTGTTGATATAGTGACCGTAAAGGTTGTTAAGCGTAACACCATCGTTGATCGTAATCGTTCTGTTTGCACTGTCAGATACGTAGTGGTCATTTTCGGGTTTTGTGGTACCGCTCCAGTGGTTGTAACCGCCAAGGTATACGTTGTTCGTAAAAGTACCGCCGTTAAACGTTACGTTTATATTACCGTTGATACCTATGGAGTTTTCACCCTGAGTTGCAGTTACACCCAAGAACACAGCACCTGCAAAATTACCGCCGCGGAACTCAACATCAAGATTGATGTTTTTAGCTGTGCCTGCTGTAGATCTGTGGCCGTAGATAGATCCTGTAAAGTTACCGTTTATAATGGTATACTTGATAAGATGATTGTTGTAGGTTGAGTCTTGAGCATTTACATAGTTTCCGAGATATGTAGCCTTGATCTCGCCCGTTGTGTTGATTGTGATGTTTGCTGCAGGAATACCTACTGTGCCGCCGGTATTTCTGTTACCGCCGACAAACATGCTTGTTACTTTCGCATCGTCAAGGATCTGAACGGTAGTTGTACCTAAGATCTCGTTTGCCTTTGCGTTGTGCTTACCGGCATAGAAATCCTGAGTCTCAGCATTTCCTGCAAGGGTGATCGTTACGTTGTTGTTTGTAGCTCCCGTGTTGTAGAAGTTACCTGTAACGTCCCAGTAAGCGCCCGTATAAATTGCAAGGTTACCGGAAAGGTGAAGCTTTGTTGCACTAGTAGTGCCGCAAACAAGCGTACCCCAGTCCTTTGCACCTTCGGTCGTTTCGTCGTGACCGAACGAGCCCAAGCCCTCAGAGAAGTTGAAGTTACCGCCTTCGGAGAAGGAAGTTGAGCTGGACTCTTTGAGGAGTGTGATGTTGTTGAAGTTAACATTACCGTAGACGTTGAGTCTTACAGTCTTGTTGACCGTGATACCGAGAGTCGGTGCTGCGCCGTTCTCAGTTACGGAATAAACGTTTACCTGGCCGCAGTGCGTAGCGCCGGGCGTACCGATCGTCGCATCATTCGCAAATACCATATCTGCTTCAAGAATGACATCGACCACCTTACCGCCGTCCTCCTCCGATGCGATGATAGCATCGTGGAGAAGTTCTTCGGGAAGAGATTCGGTTTCAGCATCGTAATACATCGTTACGTCTGCTGCCGCATACGCCTTGTTCGCTACTCCGCTTTCAGCATAAGCGGGTTCGCTAGCCATTGCGCTGAACGCCATAACAACAAGAGATGCTACAACGACAAGCGCGATCCAAAGTAATTTGGATGACTTTTTCATTGGATTTTCCCTCCGTAAAAAATATATTTAATTATTTGTGCTCAACAATAAATATAAACACATCTCAATTATAACTAATATACAAAAATATGTCAAGTATACATCGTCTCCGCGACACCCCGTATACTCTTCATCCGACCGTTTCGAAAAGCAGTATAGACTCTTGGTTTTCTGATGAAAATGATTACGTTTTCCGAGCCCGAAAACAATTGTAAACTTTTTGTAAATTGATTGTTTTTTATAAAATCTGCGGCTTTTTTTGAATAAAAAACTCTACGCACAAAAAGGATACAGGGGATACCTATATCCTTTTTGTGCGGCAGAGTACATGCCGATCATTACAGTATTATGCAAATGAGACCGCCCGACCCCTCATTTATGAGTTTTTGCAGAGTGTCTCCGAATTTCAACCGCGCTTCATGCGGTATCTTTCCGAGTTTGCTGTTCAGTCCCTCGTTTATCAGATCGTACAGGCTCTTTCCGAACATATTTGACTCCCATATTTTTTTCGGGTCTTCGTCAAATTCGCGGAGCATATATTTTATTATCTCCTCAGACTGCTGCTCCGTTCCGACTATTGGATTGAGTTCTGTTTGTATCGTCGCTTTTATCATGTGTATGGACGGCGCAGAAGCTTTCAGCCGTACGCCATACGAGCCTTGCTGCTTCATTATCTCGGGTTCTTCGAGTTTCAGATCGTCTATGTCGGGAGTTACTATTCCGTAACCGTTTTCTTCAACGTCTTTCAGTGCCTGCTCAACTCTCGCATATTCTCTCTTGATCTCAGAAAGCTCCAGCATAGTCGATATGAGTTGCGCCTCGTTTTCAAGCTCGATCCCGGTCATCTCTCCAATCGTCTTATAAAAAAGACCGTCTGCAAGCTCGATCGAAATTTCCGCCCTTCCCTCACCCAAGCTGACCGCGTTCACCCTTACGTCCGAAACGTATTCGTTTTCGGCTATGGGCGCAAATATCGGGTTTATCTCTCCTATATTGTCGACGCTTTCAGCTTGTTCGAGTATACTTTGTTCAAGAGATCTCCTGATCTTATGATCGGAAGACAGTGCGTAGACCCAAGCGGGTATTTTTACGCTTACTTCTTTTACGGGAAACTCAAGCAAAAGCATACCGAGTATGCCTTCTATATCCGTTTTGTCAAGTTCAAGACAGTTTACCAAAGCAACGGGAGCACCGTACTTTTCCTCAAGTTCAAGCCCGAGCCTTTCGCTTTCTTCGGAATCCGGTTTTGATGAATTAAGCACGATCACGAAGGGTTTGTTTATTTTCTTAAGCTCACCGATCACACGTTCTTCGGCATCAATATAAGCATCTCTGCCGATCTCGCCGACCGTTCCGTCTGTCGTTACGACTATACCGACTGTAGAATGGTCTTTGATTACCTTATTCGTTCCGACTTCGGCAGCCTCTCCGAAAGGAATAGGGGTTTCGTGCCACGGTGTCATAACCATCCTCGGCTTTCCTTCCTCGATCTGTCCTAACGCCTCGGGAACGACGTAGCCTACACAGTCGACCATTTTCACTCTCATATTCGCGTTTTTTCCAACGGATATCTCTACGGCTTCGTCGGGCACGAATTTTGGCTCTGTCGTCATTACAGTCTTACCCGCCGCTGACTGAGGCATTTCATCGCGGGCACGGTTTGCCTCGTTTTCATCCGTTATATTCGGCAAAACGGCGGTTTCCATAAACCGTCTTATAAACGTCGATTTACCCGTTCTGACCGGGCCGACCACGCCTATGTATATATCGCCGTTCGTACGCATAGATATATCCTTATAAATATTCGTATCTGTCATATCGCTCTTCTCTCTTTCTCTCACTCTTTGGAAATATTTTTTTGGTAATATTTATGAAAGATGTAGTGTTTTTATGACAAAGTATTTCTTTTGCGTTTAACCACACAAAAAAACGCACGGTCAAACCGTGCGTTTTGTATTGATTATTTTACCGTAAACATTACCGTCTGTTTTTGTCCGCTTTCGGACGTTACCGTTATTGCCGTCGCTCCCGACGCTTTCGCAGTTACCTTTCCGAACTCGTCTACCGTTACAACGTCAGTATTCGCCGACGTCCAGGTGAGCTTTTCGTTTATATAGTGAGGTAACGAAAGCGCGCCGAGTCTGTACGTCTGTCCTTTACGCAAGGTCAGCGTATCGCCCGCGTCAAGCCTTTCAGTACCGTTTTGTGCAATTATCTCGATTCCTTCCGACTTATTCGTAGCTGGACCGAAGATCGCATAGAAAGCGTTTGTTCCCGCCTCTTTGCCGTGGTAATTATAGCCTATCTGGTTATAGTGGTTATTATCTGTACCCATATAACCGTAACCCTCTGCCGTTTTATCGGGATCTTTGTACTGTTTTGCTATCTCGATAAACTTTCTCGTTGCAAGGTGAATTTCGTCATTGTTGTTTATAAGCGCGAAATGTGCGGAAACTACGGGCACGATATTCGTTATACCGCTTCCGCCCTTGGTCCTTACCATCATAATACCGTTATACGTTACGCCGAAGTCTTTCTTCATATCTTCGTGAAGCATCATAAAGTATTTATAATAGGTTTCATCGGTAATAAGATCTGCTTTGTTGAACTTTGCATTGCCGGAGAAAATATAATCTCCCAGCTTTTGGTCGTACACAGCCGACATCGCCGTCTCTCCCTGGCACCAGAAGTTTCCGACAAGCACTATTTCATAGTTCTGAGCCAAGAGCTTCGTGAGCTTCTTATATCCCTCTTGCGTCTTTATATAGAAATACTGACCGCCGCCGTACGTTCCTGCCTCGTCGTGTTTCTTGGGATCAAGCCATGATTCAATCGGAGCTCCCGAATATGCCGACTGCAAGAACACTACTTTTTCGCCCGAAAGGTCATAAAAAGCCTTTCCGAGAGAAGCCTGGTGTCCCGCTTTTCTATACTCGCCCATATCGTACATCTTGCCCTTGAGCTTGTATACCTCGGTATTTCTCGAAAGGGGGAATACGTCATAACTGTATACTCTGCCCATTCCGCCTATAGGCTCAACGTTTTCTAACTGCTCGTCATAGCTGAGAAGATAGTCGATGTCTTTTCCGTAGTTAGTCGTATCGTAACAGCCCTGTCCGTTCGACTGTCCGGTGATCAAAAACAAATTTATATGCGCTTTTTCTACCCTGTCTATTTTCAATGTATCGGTTACCGTATCGCCGATCTTAGCAGTTATCGTTACGGGGGTTTCGGACAGCTTTTTCGCCGTCATCTTTCCGTTCTTGTCTACGGATACGACAGCCTCGTTGTCCGACTCGTACGTAACTTCTGTTCCCTCTTTTATTGTATGGGTATGCACGAACTGATATCTGTCGTCATACTGGAGAACAAAACCGTTCTTTATATCACGGGTAAACTCAACCGTATATGTATTCGTATTGCCCTCGGCATCGGTTACGAGCACGGTAGCTTTTCCCCCGTTTGCGCTATCGGGGATAGCTGCCTGCGTTATCTTTACGTCAACGCCGTCAGCCGCCTTTGCAACCACTCTCGGAACTGCAGGTCTGCCTGCAGGAAGGTCAACTTTGTATTCATTCGTCTTTGGATCAAACGTTCCTATCGTATATCTCGAGTCATCGAGTGTAAGGCTCTCAAGAAAAACCTTTTTCTCGGGAGTATTCGATTCTTCGTTGTTCACGGTCTCTCCCTCTTTTCCTCCGTCTGTGTTACCCGAGCCGCATGAGCCCAGAACTGCCACTAACGACACGATCATAATAAGTGCGATCAATAATGACAATACTCTTTTCATTTTAGTTTCTCCCTTTTTTATAAAAGATACCGTATCTATTTTATACCCTTTTATTATTTCTGTCAATATAAAAGAGGGTGTGTGCGGTTAAGCACGCACTCTCTTTTTTGTTTTCAATAAAAAAAAGATATACGGCAAATCAGACCGTATACCCTTTTTTCATTATCGCTTATTCTGCTTTTTCGATCCTGTCGACAACAAGAGTGTCGGTGAGCTTTCCGTTCAGCTTTGCAACCACCGTGATCTCCTCATTCGTTTCCTTCAGAGCCTTCATCAAGCCGTTTTCGTCAACACTCAAAAACTCGGGGTTGCTCGATTCATAGGTATAGCCCTCACGGTACTGAGTCTGCAAATAGCCAAGCTCGAACTGCCATTCATCGCCTGCGCAAAGAATGAATCCGCCGCTTATATCACGCTCCAAGTTAAGTGTATAAACCTTCGTGTTTCCTTCGGAGTCGGATATGGTAACGGTTGCTTTTCCGGTCTCATCCTCTTTTGTCATTTCCGGCTGCGCGATCACAACGGTTATTCCGTCTTTTGCAGTCGCTATAACTTTAGGGAGACGTGCATTGCCCTTGGGAAGAGCAACATTATATTCCGTAACCTCGGGATCAAACGAACCTATCGAATAAAAATCATCGTCAAATCCGAGGGTCTTCAAATACAAACCCTCTTTTTCTTCGGGATCTTTATTTTCTGCAGGCTCTTCGGTCTTCAAAGCATCGTCATTACTTTCCTTGGGGGTATCGGTATTGCCGTTTCCGCATGATGCCAAAACCACGCACAGCGCAAATACAAGAAATGCAACAACGATCAAAGATATTATTTTTTTCATAAATAAACTCCTATCGGTTTCGTTTCATTTTTATATCGATATTATACTACACAACAAGCAAAAAGTCAAATACAAATTAAGAAAACACAGCTTAATAAGCTGTGTTTTCCGTTTTATTGATATTAGCAACAGTTTTAACCCGTTCTACTTAACGTTATTGTTGAATAGGTATTTCTTATTTTTCCAAAGAAACCTCAACGTAGTCCATTTCACCGATAAAGTTATACTTTCCGTTATCGAACGATCTGCCAAACAGATTATTGAACGTGGTCGCAAATTCACTGTTCATGGGTGTCTGTGAACATACTTCCCATACACCTCCGTTGGGCGATACCAACACAGAGATCATTCTGGTGTCTTTATCGTACGATACTCTCCAGTAGTTTACGCTCGTCATATACGGCTGGTATCCCGTAAACGGCAACAACACGTAATTAGCGGCGCCGCTCGGGAAGAACTTCATAGCGTGAACAACGTTGGTGTCGCTTCCCCAGTTTGTACTTGCTGACGGGGGAATATAGAGGAAGCCCTTTGATGCAACCTCAACCTGTTCCGTTGTGGTCTCGGGATTCTGTCCAAACAACGTACCTGCCCAGTAGAATACGCCTTTCCACTCTATCTGCCAGTTCTTCGTGCTGTCGATCGTGAACGGCTCTTCCATTATAAAGTCGGGTCTTTCAAGATCCTTGGTAGTGGATTTGTTAACTGTGTATACTCCGTCAATAAAGCTGTACCTGGTCTTTGAAACTTCGGGTAAAGCCGGATTGAGCGTGAGGTCGTTTCCTCCTATGCTGTCAGTCAAATCGTTAAAGTCCCAACGGTACGTAGCGGGGATAGTATTACTGCTCGTAACTTTCTCAAAGCGGTAACAGTCAACCTTGAAGTAATCCATTTCACCGTTGAAATTGTACTGTCCGTTCTGTCTTGTTCTTCCAAACAATCCGTCAAAGTACATCGAGAATTCTCCCGCTTTTGTCGTAGAAACATCATTCCACGTTGCGCCGTCATCGTATGACAAGAAAAGCTTGATCATATTAGTCTCTGCCGAATACTCCATTCTCCAGCAGTTCATTTCAGTCATTGCAGCCTTGTGCTCGGTGTATACGAGAAGTATCTGATTGCCTTTCGTAGGCAAAATCTTGATCGCATATTTGGGGGATGCTGTCGAACCCCAGTTTGCGTAAGGCGAACAGTAAATGTGTCCCGCCGTTTCTGCCGTCGACGTGGGATCACCGGTAAGACGTCCCATAAACGTACTTCCGCCGACAATGTATCCCTTCCACTCAATCGCCCAGTCCATAGTGCTGGTCAACTCAATAGGTGTCTCAAATGCAAATTGACCTCTGGTATATGTGTCAGAATCCGATATTTCTTTATATATACCGTTATTGAGCGTGTACGTGCCTGCATTATGAATGAGGTCGTTTCCGCCTACGCTGTCCGTTAAGTCGTTAAAGTCCCAACGGTAAGATACTTTATTTGCAACGGTTTCGTATACCGTAACGTTTATCGACTGCGATCTTCCGCTCGAAGTGGTTGCCGTTATCACTGCGTTACCTGCGGATATTGCTTTTACAACGCCGAACTCATTGACTGTTGCAACGTATTCGTTGCTCGATGTCCAGGTTATATTTTCGTCCACATAGTGAGGTAACGGAAGTGCACCGAGACGGTACGTCGACGTTGCGCTGAGTTCTATCGTATTGCTCGGGCCAAGTCTCGTTATACCGTCATTGTCGATAATCTCAATCGAACTTGCCGCCTCAAACTTGTTGTAAACAACTCCGAAGAGGTTGTTTGCAGCTTCTTTTCCGTGGTAGTTATATCCGATCTGGTTGTAGTGGTTTCCTCTTACACCGTCGGTACCCATAAAGCCGTATCCCTCTTTCGTGGGATCGCCCGTCTTGTACTGCGTTGCAATCTCAATGAACTTTCTCGTTGCCGTGAATACGCCTTCATTGTTGTTTACCAAGCTAAAGTACGCCGATACGATCGGAACGATCGTTGTATCAAGTTCGGCCCCCTTCGTCTTCGTAAACATAATTCCGTTGAAATCAAGACCGTAGTCCTCACGCATATCCTTGTCTATGCGCATAAAGTATTCGTAATACTTTTCATCTGTTATAAGATTTGATACGTCGTAAGACGCGTTGCTCGAGAAAATGTAGTTGCTTATGGATTTGTCATAGTATGACGACATCGCCGTCTCACCCTGACACCAGAAGTTTGCTGTCAAAACAATTTCGTAGTTTGCCGAAATGAGAGGAATAAGCTTGTTGTATCCGTCTCTTGTGGTCTGATAGAAGTTTCTCGTTGCAATTCCGTATCCGCCCGCTTCTTCGTATCTGTCGGGATCAAGCCAGCTTTCAATGGGAGCTCCGGACCATGCGGACTGAAGGAATATTACTTTTTCGCCCGTTAAGTCGTAGTATGCTTTTCCGATCGGTGCCGAATGTCCCTGTTTTGCATAATTCTGCATATCGTACAAAGTATACGCTTCGGGAAGACCTGCCTTTATGTTTTCATTTCTCGGATGAACGTCATAGCTGTATACTCTGCCCTCGCCGCCGATCTTTTCAACAAGCGCAAGCTGATCGGCATACGGTATCATCCACTCGTTTCCTTCGGTCTCGGTCGTTCCGTCATAGTTTACTGTGTCGTAACAACCCTGACCGTTCGACTGACCCGTAATAAAGAACAGATTTATGTGCGCTCTCTCGATCCTGTCTATTACGAGCGTACCGACTGACGCATCACCAACCTTTGCGGTGATCGTAACAGGTGTATTCGTCAGTTTCTTTGCTGTTACAACGCCGTTCGCGTCAACCGTCGCAAAGTTGCTGTCGCTCGATTCAAAAGTAAAGCTCTCTCCGTCTTTAAGCTCATAATTCGGTACAAACGTATATCTGTCATCATATTGGAGAACAAAACCGTTACTTTCGTTCTTCACAAAGTATACCGTATACGTTGCCGATTTGCCCGATCCGTTCGTAACAACGACCTTCGCTGTTCCGCTCTTCTTTCCGTCGGGAATATATGCCTGCTGGATCTCAACGGTGTATCCGTCTTTTGCCTCAGCCTTGATTCTCGGAACGGCGGGTCTTCCTGCCGGAAGTTCTACCGTATATTCATATTTAGCCTTATTGAACGACAATTCGTAATTGTTGTCGTCAAGTGTCATATCATTGAGGTATACCCGGTCTGTGCCCGTATTACCCAATGAGATCTGTATGTAATCCATTTCACTGTTAAAATTGTATTTTCCGTTCTGGAGAGTTCTTCCGAACACTTGCGAGAATTGTGTGGAGAAATTTGGCATTGTTGTGTACGACGTAACAGTCCACGTTGCGCCGTCATCCTTAGAGAACGAAAGCGTTGCGATCTTTGTATCAGCTTCGTATTCGATCCTCCATGTGCTCATTGACATCATAACGGACTGGTACTTGGTAAACGGGAACACTACATTAGCAGATGAAGTGTACTTAAATTTAACTGCGTACGTAATGGGGTCGGGATCTTTCCAGTTTGCAGTGGGAGATATGTAAATATGTCCTCCCGTATCCTTTGCCAACGTAGGATCAGCGCCGTTCTGTCCTATAACCGTTCCCGTCTTTGAAAAGTTACCCTTCCATTGAACAGCCCAGTCCTGCGTACTGCTGAGAGTAAACGGTGTCTTCATAGTAAAGTCGGGGCGTTCCAGTTCTGCGGCTCCCGATTTCACCTTGTAAGTGCCGTCCGAGATAGTATAGTTCGTCGCCGCAGCTCCCGTTGCATTTGCATTCAACGTGAGATCGTTTCCGTTGTACGTCTCGGTAAGGTCGTTGAAATCCCAACGGTACGTAACGTCAAGGTGTGCCTTGTTCGTTACCTTGGTGTTTTTATAGCAGTTTACCTCTACATAATCCATTTCACCGTTAAAGTTATACGTACCGTCGCCGCGCGATGCACCGAAAATACTCTTTAACGTTGTATGGAATGCACTGCTGTACGAAACGGACTGAACCGTCTCCCAAGTTGTACCCTCATCGGTCGAAACACTGAGAGTAAACTTCTTATTTATCGAGTCGAATTCTATTTTCCAAGTTGCCCAATCCAAAAACTTAGTTTTGTGTTCGCCGAGTTCAAAATAAATATTTTTTCCGTCTACTCTAAATTTGATCCTGTATGAAGGCGCTTCTGGAGTTCCCCAGTTTGTGGTGGGAGATACGTACATAAAGCCGTCTTCTTCAACAGTACTCAAAGGCTCGGTCGGATCCTGTCCAAAAAACAAGTTACCGCCTCTGTAAACGTAACCCCTGAATTCGATCGTCCAGCAATGCAGGTTATCAAGCTCGATCGGAGTCTCAAAGTTAAAATACGGTCTCTCGGTACTTGCTGCCGTTGTGCTTACGGTATAAATACCGTTGCTTAAAGTATAGTTCTTGCATGCATTTTCTGCCTTCGCAAGTGAAGCAAGCGTGAGATCGTTTCCGCCTACGCTGTCCGTCAGGTCGTTAAAATCCCAACGGTATCTTACCTTTTCTGCAACCGTTTCGTAAACCGCTACACCTACCGATGCCATCTCACCGCTCGGAGTCTTAACGCTTACTTTACATTCACCGGGATTGAGCGCTGTGATCTTGCCGTTTGCGTCTACCATAGCGATAGTATTATCGCTTGTAGTCCAGGTCAGATCAGCCGCGCTGCTTGAAGTTGCCTGAGCAACGAAAGCATAACTCTTGCCTTCCTGCACCTCTATAACGTCACTTGATTTCAGCCTGGTGATGCCCTCAGCGTCGTAAAGATCTACGCTGTCGTTGTTAAGCAAATGTATAACGTCGAGAACGTTTACCTCTCCGTCGCCGTTTGCATCTGCATTTGCGGGCATCTCATCAGTAATGCCGACTATGTATTTTAATATCGCCATGGGTTTTTCTCCCAACGTGAGAGCAAATACGCTAAGCGATATTAAACATACGATCAGCACCGATGCCAAAATGATAAGAATTCGTTTCTTATTCATAATATTTTCTCCCTAAAAAAGAAATATTTGTGTATATTTAATAATATTATAAAGCATATTGAACTCTATGTCAATATTGTTTATTATCAAAAAACATAAAAAAAACAAAGTAGATACACAAAAAAAGACCCCAATACCTATAAAAAGCATTAGGATCTTTTTTTTATTTATCTTATTTAAAAAGCTTTGCGTTTGCCTCGTCGATATACTTCATAAGCGTATCTTCATCGAGGTTACCGTCGTTCCAACGAACCGACATACGCATCGTATGATATCTTCTGCCGTAAATAGAAGGATGTCCCTCAAAGTAGAAGCCTATCTCCTTAACCTTTTCTCTGCTCTTCGGAGGAAGTATCTTCATCATAAATTCTTCTCTTATTGGCTCGTATCCCTTCATCGTCATTATGTCGATAACGGGCGTGTTTATCATAATGGGCGATACGTACGGCTTTTCGTCAACCTTTGATATAACAGCCGAAAGAGGAGTGTTCTCCGAGCTTCCGCCAACGTATACCGTATAATCTCCGGTCTCGATCCTCCAGTCGTTCACTCTTACGTCGTAGTATGCAAAGCTTCTGTCATTAAGCTCGAATTCTACGTACTTACTTTCTCCGGGCTCAAGATATATCTTTTCAAAGCCCTTGAGCTCTTTCACAGGTCTTTCGACGAAAGATTTGGGAGCGCCAACGTAAAGCTGAACTGCCTCTTTACCGGCGACTTTACCCGTATTCGTTACCTTGACCTTTACTTTGTCTCCATCAACGGTGATCTCGTCGTACGAGAAGGTCGTATATGACAAACCGTAACCGAACGCAAAGTTCACGGGGATCTGCTTCTTCTGGTAATATCTGTATCCCATAAATACGCCTTCAGCATATACAACGTCGTCGCCAGCTCCGGGGAAGTTCAGATACGAAGGATTGTGCGCAAATTTTTCGGGGAACGTTTCTGCAAGCTTACCGCTCGGGCATACGTCTCCGTATATGAGTCTCGATATAGCCTTACCTATCGCACAGCCTCCGAGATATGCATAGAACAATGCCGACACCTTGTTAAGCCAAGGCATCTCAACGGGCGAACCGCCGAGAAGCACGACTATCGTTTCGGGAACTTCTGCTGCAATTCTTTCGATAAGCTCGTTGTGCGAATCGGGAAGATTCATATTATCTCTGTCATATCCCTCGGATTCGAATTTATCGGGCATTCCCGCAAAAATAACTGCACGGCCGCACTTCTTTGCAGTAGCAACGGCTTCGGCAATAAGTGCTTCGTCGGGAGTATTTATATCGCCTTCAAGCGTATATCCTTTTGCAAAGAATACTTCTCCGCCGTTTCTTTCGGTCATACAGTCAACAACGTCGTCAACAAACGCGGGGTTTACACGGCTGGAGCCGCTTCCCTGGTAACGCGGGGTCTTTGCAAACGCGCCGATAACTGCCAAAGGCTTTTTATCTTCAATGGGAAGGAGTCCGTTTTCGTTTTTGAGAAGAACCATTGCCTCTTCGCCGACCTTCGTACAGAAAGCGTGGCTCTTTACGAGATCTGCCTTTTCTGCATTTTCATCGGGGAGATAACCGTATACACAGTTGAGTATTCTTTCTACCGCCTTGTCAAGAACTGCCTCGTCAAGTCTTCCCTCTTTGACTGCTTTTACGATCTGGGCGTCTCTGATCCCAAAGCTGCCGGGCATTTCAAGATCGGAACCCGCTTCAAGAGAAACAACTCTGTTGTTCATCGCGTTCCAGTCACTCATTACCATACCTTCATAGCCCCATTCTTCGCGAAGAATGTCGTTGAGAAGCCACTTGGATTTGGAAACCTGTTCGCCGTTTATGCAGTTATAAGAGTGCATTATCGTTGCGGGCTTTGCTTCCTTAACGGCTATTTCAAACGCCGCAAGATAGATCTCACGCAGTGTACGCATATCAACTATCGCATTCGTGCTGTGTCTGCGGTGTTCCTGGTTGTTTACCGCAAAATGCTTCAAAGAGGTGCCGACACCGTGTGCCTGCACGCCTTTTATGTATTCAGCAGAAAGTTTACCTGCAAGATAAGGGTCTTCACTGAAATACTCAAAGTTTCTTCCGCATACGGGAGAACGCTTCATATTTATACCGGGGCCGAGGAGGATCGAGATCTGCTCTCCCTTCGCTTCAGCCGCCAAAGCCTCGCCAAGCCCGTAAAGAAGCTCTTTGTTCCAAGAACATGCAAGTCCTGCTGCCGAGGGGAAGCAAGTCGACTTAACCGTGTCGCCGTAATAATAGCTGTCAGCCTCTGTCTTAACTTTCTTACGAAGTCCGTGAGGCCCGTCAGACATCATTACCTCGGGAACTCCGAGTCTGTCGAGCTTTTCAATATGCCATTCGTCCGCGCCCGAACAAAACTTTGCCTTTTCCTCAACGGTCATCTGAGAAATTATCTTCTTAACATCCATATAATTCACCTCATGGTTGATTATTTGTCCACTACGTTTCGATTATATATTATTTTTTTATTAATTGCAAGTTGATTTGATATAATAATCATATATTTTTGTTCAAACTATTGTTAAGTAAAAAAAATAAGGGAGTTTTAAAAACTCCCTTGTTTTTTTTCTTGTTTTCCGATTATTATTCAATTTTTATCCAAAATGAAGCAATCAAACAAAATCACTGATTCGTAACCTTTTTCCAGAGATCCTCGTAATACTTTCTTATTTTGGGATCAAGGTCTTCAAAATACTGTGTCTTGGGCTTGGTTGTCGGATACAGTATTTCGTTGTCCTTAAGCGAATAATCGGGGTTATTCAACACTGCCGTATTGGGCGAAGCGTATCTTATATATTCTGCATTTGCCAATGCAACCTCGGGCTCAAGCAAGAAATTTATATACATCAATGCAGCTTCATAATTCTTTGCATTTTTGGGTATGCAGATCGAGTCGACAAATATATTCGTTCCCTCTTTCGGATATACGAATTTGAGATCGGGGTTATTCTCTGCCATCGTCAAATAGTCTCCGGCATAGTATGGAGCTATTGCGGCATTTCCGCCCTCCATCTTATTGAACACCTCGTCCATTACTCTTTTCTGAAGTACCTTGTTCTGTTCTTTCAGTTTTTCTGCAGCTCTGTCCCATTCAGACGTATCAGTTGTATTCAGATCTATACCAAGTAAAAACTGGCTGATCGCAAAAGCGTCTCTCGGATTGTCAAACGTCAAAATATTACCTTTATATCTTGAATCCCACATTACTCCCCAACTCGTGGGAGCTTCCTCTACCATCGTCTCATTGTATATAAGACCGACCATTCCTACATTGTAGGGCACGGAGTACTCGTTATTCTTGTCAAAATAAAGATTCTTATAATCTTCATGGATATACTTATAATTGGATATTTTCGACATATCGATCTTCTGGAGAAGATCTTCGTTTATCATACGCTGGATCATATAATCCGAAGGAATAATTACATCAAAAGCTTCTGAATTGTTTTTTATCTTTCCGTACATAAGCTCGTTGCTGTCAAAGTTGCTGTAATAAACTTTTATACCAGTCAGTTTTTCAAAAGCTTTATTTACGTGTAAAGAGCCACCGCTTCCGTCTGAAATATATTCTCCCCAGTTAAACACTTTAATAGAGGTTCCCTCGAATTCTCTTGTGTACTCTCCTTCAAGATGCTCTACCGTATCGTTTACAGACCCGCAGCTCGCCATTGCAAAACAACAGGAGACTGTCATTATCGACACCAGCAAAAGCGCAATAATCCTCTTCATTTAGTTGCTCCTTTCTTCTTACGTTCCGACAATTCCTGAAATACGTTTATCGAAACCAAAAGAACCAAAATGCTTAAAAATAATATCGTTGCCAATGCGTACATATCAGGTTTCATATTATGCTTCGTCTTACTGTAAAGCAACAAAGGCAACGTCTGGAAAGTCGATCCCGAAGCAAAAAAGCTGATTACAAAATCATCTATAGATAAAGTAAATGCCATCATTGCTCCCGATATGATTCCGGGCGAAATAGCGGGGAGAACGACCTTAAAAAATGCTCCGATCGGTGTACAGCCGAGGTCCAATGCCGCTTCATACAACTGATCGTCGGTCTGTCTGAGCTTCGGCAACACGTTCAATATAACGTAAGGAAGGTTAAACGTAACGTGAGCTATAAGCAAAGGAAAAAAACCCACTACATCCGTTGCACCGAAAACATTTCTTCCGATGAACAAAAACAAAAACATAAATGCTACACCCGTGATAATATCGGGATTCATCATAGGAATGTTCGTAATAGTATTCATTGTTTTGTACAAAAAGCGGTTCTTTATTTTGTACATACCAACTGCGGCTAAAGTGCCAAGCACCGTCGCAATCAACGAAGACAGCACCGCCAAGATCAAAGTGTTGAACAACGCGGACATAATATCGGGATTCGAAAAGAACTCATTGTACCACCTTAACGAAAAACCGCCGAATTTTGATGTGCTCTTTAAACTGTTGAAACTGTAAACCACCATGATCATAAGCGGGGCGTACAGCATAATGTACACCAAGGTGTTGAATACTCTTCCAAAAGTCCTCATATTACAACACCTCCGTCATCACCCGATACTTTTTCCATGACCAACATACTTATGATAATAAATATCATCAACACAAAAGACAGTGCTGCACCAACCTCATAGTTGTGGAACTCGGTCATTTCGGTGTATATTGCGTCTCCAATCAGCTTAGTGTTGTCATTGCCAAGCTTATCGCTGATATAGAACGTGCTTATTGACGGAACGAATACCATTGTTATTCCGGATAATACCCCGGGCAAGCTCAAAGGCATTATAACACGTTTGATCTTATTAAATCCGTTGCAACCAAGATCCTCTGCAGCCTCAAGAAGCGAAGGGTCTATTTTACTCATTACGGTATATATAGGCAATATCATATACGGCAAATAGTTATAAACCATGCCGAATATTACCGCCCCGGACGTTTCAAGCATCTTTATCGGTTCAACACCGAACAAGCCGAGAAACTGATTTATCAATCCATTATATTCAAGTATATTTGCCCAAGAGTACGTTCTGATAATCAGGTTCGTCAGCATCGGAACCATAATCAACGCCATCTGAACACGCCTCGACATCGGTCCTTGCTTACTCAAAAAATATGCAAAGGGATAGCTTATAAGCAAGGTAATCAACGTCGCTACGACAGAATACCAAAGCGCCCTCCACATAGGCATAATATATTCCTTGTTCGTGAACATTTTCTTTACATTATCTAAAGTAAAGCTCCCGCTCGAGTCAACGAATGCGTAGTATGCAACTATAAAAAGCGGTACTACTATAAATATCACAGACCACACAACGTACGGAGCGTTAAGTGCAGCCGTTCCGTATCCGCGCTTCTTCATTCGTCTACCTCTTCGACATCGCTCATTCTGTCCATTTCGTCACTGTACGAGCTATAGTCACCGAACTGTCCGGAATACTTGGATTTCTTCATAACGTGAATGGCGTCTGGCTCAATATATAGTCCAACCTTGTCACCGACAAAGCTTTCGTCGGTGGTCTGTATCATCCACTTAAAGCCCTCAACGTCAATAATTATCTCATAGTGAACACCGCGGAAAAGCACCGAGGTCACTACACCCGTCAACATTCCTTTTTCAACAGGCACTATATCCACGTCCTCGGGTCTTATTACAACGTCTACGGGTTCATTTTTCTCAAACCCCTTGTCGAGACATTCAAAAGTCTTTCCGACGAGTTTAACCTTGTAGTCGTCAGCCATAATACCGTCGATAATATTGGACTCGCCTATAAAATCGGCAACAAATGCGTTTTCAGGCTCGTTATATATATCCTTCGGACTGCCTATCTGCTGTATCTTGCCTTCGTGCATAACCACCACGGTATCGGACAAAGACAACGCTTCTTCCTGGTCGTGCGTTACGTATATAAAGGTTATTCCCAGTTCTCTCTGAATGTTTTTGAGCTCGTTCTGCATATCTTTACGAAGCTTGAGGTCGAGCGCCGCCAACGGCTCGTCAAGAAGCAAGACCTTGGGCTCGTTGATAACAGCTCTCGCGATCGCAACTCTCTGCTGCTGACCGCCCGAAAGCTTCGCAACGCTTCTCTTTTCAAAACCTTGGAGATTCACAAGTTTAAGCATCTGCTTAACTTTGCGGTCGATCTCGTCCTTCGGAACCTTGCTTACGCGAAGCCCGAACGCTATATTATCGTAAACGTTATAGTTCGGGAAAAGCGCGTATCTTTGGAAAACCGTATTTACAGGTCTCTTGTGGGGCGGAACACCCTTTACAGATTTTGCGTCAAAAAAAACATCCCCCGTCTGTGGTTGGATAAAGCCGGCTATTATTCTGAGGGTGGTTGTTTTTCCGCAACCGGACTGCCCCAAAAGCGTAACGAATTCTTTGTCCCTTATAGACAAATTCAAATCGTCGAGCACCTTTTCGCCGTCAAATTCCACGGTGATGTTCTTGAGTTCAATAATATTATTCTGATTCATTTTTTGCATCCCCCTTTGCGGTAAAGACCGCGTACAGCTTCTGTTAAGCTCTGCGCGAACCCCATATCGGGCTAACCGATGCCCCCGCAAAGAGTTTTTTACAACCATATATACGCATGTAGTATCTACAGCTTAAACATAGTTGCAGCACTCGGTTTCTCAAATCGACGGATTATCCTTCGATCACGGCTCTTGTTAAGAACTGCCCTGATATGTACATCTGCCCTCTTCCTTATGCAAATAATTACACGTTTGCCCTTTTCTTAGGAAAAGACGATGATATATTTTGTCAAACCTTTGCTTTTGACAAAAATGTTGGCACAGATGCAAAAATCGTTTTTTTATTATATTTTTCGTGTACAATAATATATTATATACTTGATGTACTTTTCCGTCAATAGTTTTTACCATTTTTCTTCGCCCGTATACGTACATTTTCTCTAAATATTCCCAAAACAATTCGACAAAAATCCCTCATCTGTATTTACACTCATTTTTTTAAGCTATTAGCTTGATTTTTAACGCAAAAAAGTCTCTTATCTTTTATGAAAAGAGACTTTTTTTCTATCCGATATTTTACGGAATTATATTCCGTATACCAGCCAAATATAAATATATGCGGGCACGATCGCAGCAAACGTAAACGGTATTCCGATCTTAAAGAAATCGGAGTTTTTAACCTCGTATCCGTTCTTGCGCAAAATTCCTATACCCGTTATGTTTGCAGACGCTCCGATCGGAGTGCAGTTTCCGCCCAACGTTGCGCCCGAAAGCAATCCGACCAGTATTCCAATCGTGCTGAAGTCTATTGCCATAACCGGCTCTTTCCAGGACTCTTTCGTCTTATTTCTGATAACGTTATAAACAAGTCCGATGACAAACAGAATACAACAGATCACACCGTTCGTTACGTCGGTTTTTTCCGGAATAAACGATACGACCATCAGCATCAACACGTAGGTCAACACAAATAAAACAATTGCCGGAATCATATTTCCTCCGTTTTTTCACTTAAAAATTTCATTTAGTTCAATACAATCTCGTCCGTTTTTTGTTGTATTATTTTTAATATTTTTGTCAAGCGTCTGAAATAATTTAAAAAAATAAACTGTTGCAAGGGCTTTTTCTGCCGCATGCAACAGTTTATTGGCATTTTTACTTAATTAAATTCCCATTACCGAGTCGATCGGCATCGATATGACAATACCTTTTGCATCACTGTGTACTCCGTATTTTTCGCTGATCGTCTTCATAAGATTCACTTTATTCTCCGTGTCGGAAATAATCAAAAGAATCTCTTTCTCTTCCTGAACGTTTATTCCCCAGTAGCTATCACTCTCTTCGCCGGCAAGCTGTCTGCTGTGCACGACCGTTCCGCCGTTCGCGCCCGCTTCTCTTGCGGCAACCATTACTTCTCCACTGAAGCCTCTGTTTACAATGGCTGCTATAAGAACAAATTTATTCTCGCTCATTTTTTCCTCTTCCTTTCCGACCGTACTCTCTGTTTCCTGATACCCCGAAGTTATCATTTTCAAAAGCAAACTGTTAGCCCCGTTCACCGGAATCGTAAAAGCAATACCGCTGTTTACCGTGTGCATGCTCAATTCAAGGTGGAGCCTTCTGAGCATCAGATCTGCTCTCTGTCTCGGCAGAATGCTTATAAGCAGTCTCTTCTCGGACGTTCCGAGACCTAACATATCCATTATTTCGCTGGTCGCAGTACCCTCTGCGATCACGCTATGCTGGATGGGGATCTTTTCCGAAGCAAACATTTCCGAGGCAAGTTTTGCCGATTTTTCCGTCGTGATCAGAACCAATATTCTAACCGACGGATACTTAGCATTCGTCATATTCAATCCACCTCCAACTCGATAATTTCATCAATCTCATCAGGCAATACAACAGCAACGTTCTGCTTGCGTTCTGCCTTAAATCTGTATACGAGACCCATGATCTGTATTGCTATCAAAGGAGTAAGTGCTACAAGTGCTACAACTCCAAAAGCATCCGAAGCAACGTTTCCGCCGACAGCCGTGCATACACCTATACTTAAAGGCAACAAGAATGTCGATGTCATAGGTCCGCTCGCAACGCCGCCCGAGTCAAAAGCAATACCTACGAATATACTGGGAACGAATTTCGACATTACGAGAGCAACTATATAACCGGGTATCACTATCCAAGCGATCGGAATTCCCGTCAACACCCTCAACATTGCCAATCCTACCGAAACGGCAACACCAACGGACATACAACTGTTCATTGCACGAACAGATATCGCCCCGTCGGTTACGTTCTCAACCTGGTGGTTCAAGATCTGGATAGCAGGCTCCGCCTTTACTATATAATAACCGACGAGCATGCCGATAGGTATGAGCACCCAATTATATTCAAATTTTCCAAGCTGCTCTCCCAGATATGAACCAACGGGGGCAAAACCGGATTCGACTCCGCACAAAAACAGCACTAATCCAATATACGTGTACACAAAACCGATCGCTATTTTCAGAGTCTGTTTTCCGTGATATCTTTTCGACACCAACTGAAACAATACAAACACGATCAAAATAGGAAACAGTGCCATAAACACGTTTTTTGCAACATGCGGAAAGTCATGCACAAACACTCGTGCAACGTCACGCATCGTCTCTATTTCGGGAAAAGGCGCTGTCTGCTGGGGTTTGGGATCGGTATTCGAGAAAATGCCCAACATCATTACTGCAAGAATAGGACCGACACTCGACAAAGCAACCAGACCGAAACTGTCGTTTTCCGAATCCTTATCGCTTCTAACAGATGCAAGACCAACACCCATTGCCATTATAAACGGTACCGTCATCGGCCCCGTCGTTACGCCTCCCGCGTCAAAAGCAACCGATATAAAATTCTTCGGAACAAAAAACTGGATAATCAGCATCATTCCGTAGAAAATCATCAACATGTGCGAAAGACTGATCTTGCGGCATATTCTGAATATTGCAAGTACCAAAAAAACTCCGACACCGAGTGCAACGGAATACGTTATTATGCTGTTGTCAATTCCGGGTACAAGCTCTGCCAATACCTGCAGATCGGGCTCTGAGATCGTTACTATAAAGCCCATAACAAAACCTATCAGGAGAATAACCGGCATTTTCTTAGACTTTGAAGTCTGTACGCCGATCCCCTCTCCCAAAGGAGTCATTGCCATTTCTGCGCCAAGCTGGAAAAAGCCCATTCCCACTATCAGCATTATAGCACCGCACAAAAATACTATCATGTGCCCAAGATCCATATCGACCAAAAAGACCGTGATCAAAAACACGATTGCTGTTATGGGAAGAACGGCAGAAAGCGATTCCATTATTTTTTCTCTGAGTTTCGGATTCATCATATACCGTCTTTCGTAGTTTATTTTCAAAAAAAAGAGGGGGTATTCCCCCTCTTTCTGCATCGCCTCTTATTTCTTAAGGGAGCGACTTATGTATTTTTTTGCAAATAATTATTCAGCATCTTCTGCCTTTGCATCATCGGGAACGTAGTCTTCGGGCATTGCTTCTTCAGCTGCCTTTGCTTCTTCGATGAGCGCTCTGATAGAAAGGCTGATCTTGTGGTTTTCGGTATCAATATCTGTAATCTTTGCTTCAACTTCCTGACCTATCTCAAGAACGTCAGCGGGCTTATTGATCTTCTTGTCTGCGATCTGAGAAATGTGAATGAGACCGTCAACACCGGGAAGAACTTCAGCAAATGCGCCGAAAGGCATCATGTTTACAACCTTTACGGTTGCAACGTCGCCAACTGCGTACTTTTCAACGAATGCGTTCCAGGGATTGTTTTCTTCGGTCTTGTATCCGAGAGAAATTCTCTTTGCTTCTGCGTCAAAATCTTTTACGTAAACGTTGAGTGTTTCGCCGATAGAAACGATTTCGGAGGGGTGCTTGAAGTGTGTCCATGCAAGCTCTGTGCTGTGGATCATTCCGTCTACGCCGCCAAGGTCTACAAATACACCGTAATTGGTGATGGACTTAACCTTGCCCTCGTACTTCTTGTCCTTCTCTATTGCTGCCCAGAATGCTTCCTCTGCTGCCTTCTTTGCCTCTCTTACAACCACACGGATGGACGCAACAGCTCTTCTTCTCTGCTCGTTAAGGACAATGATCTTAACCTTCTGCTCTGTACCCTTCAGTACCGAAAGATCTGCATCCTTTGCAAGTCCTGTGTGTGATGCGGGAACAAAAAGCTTCTGTCCCTCTGCTAACACGATAACACCGCCCTTGATGACCTCTGTTACCTTACCCTCAAGGATCTTGCCCTCGTTATAGCTTTCAACAATGTTCTTCCAGCTTGCAATTGCGTCTACTCTCTTCTTGGAAAGTCCCGCTACGCCGTCAACATCGCTTACTCTTGTTACCATAACCTCGATCTCGTCGCCTACCTTGAATACATCCTCAAGCTTAACGGAAGGATCGTCGGATACTTCGCTGTAAGGAACGATACCGGTTACCTTGGCACCAAGGTCTACCTGTACCTCGTTGGAGTTGACCGCAAGCACGGTTCCCTTCACGATCTCACCTGTATTTAAAGTTTTGAAAGATTCCTCAAGCATTGCAGCAAAGCTGCTTTCATCGGTGATTTCAAAAGACTCCTGAGTCAAGTCCTTTTCGATGTTCTGTGTTTTTTCGCTCATTTTGTTTTTTACCTCCTGTATGATACTGCCCGGCGTCGATGCGCCTGCAGATATACCAACTTTATTGTATTTCTCAAGCCCCTCCGTCTCCAGCTCACCGGCATTCTCTATCAGCACCGTGTTGGGCTGATACGCCTTCGCTGTGTCGTAAAGCTTGTTTGTGTTGGAGCTGTTTCTGCCCCCGATTATCACCATAAAATCAACCTGCTGTGCCAACAGAGCCGTCTCTG
>JAZNOI010000032.1:0-5384 GCA_045580755.1 Eubacteriales bacterium
CGTTTGAAATAATGTTATCGCTCGCTTTTGTATTCGAAGAACGTCCGCTGATACGCTTGTTACCCTTCGTAACCATTACGTCCTTATCCATAGAATCACAGTAGAAAAACTCTTTCCACTGGTCAGCCAAAGTGCTGCCGAGCGCACCGAATCCTGCTTTAATAAGTCCCATATTTATTTCCCCTTTCAATATCTGAAAAAATAATATTTATACTATCGCATTTATTATATCACATTTGTTTCGCATTGTCTATGTTTTTTTGGCATAAAATAAGCACTTCGTCAGTACATTTATTCGATTTCAGCAGGGGAAATATATGAAAAAACACCAATCTTTCAATTGTTTTTCATGGATTTGTTAAACAAATTTTAAAAAAATCATTGACAAGCAAAAGCAAGAGTGATAAAATTATTTACGTTAAATGCGAAGAGCAGAAACCAGTAGGTCGGAAAGAACCTTGAGAGAGTTGCCGGTCGGTGCGAGGCAATGGGGGCGTCCTTCTCGAATTCATTCTGTTAGCAGTGCGCTGAATCAGAAATAACTGTAATAGGCTGCAACGGGTGTTCCCGTCACAGAACTAAGGTATTTTTGTACCTGATAAGGCCGCTACCGTGAGATGGCGGTGAACTGAGGTGGTACCACGGGATATTAATTCTCGTCCTCTGTATTCTTTTCGGAATTCAGAGGGCGATTTTTGTTTGCCCTTAAACTCCGAACTAATCAAATGAGTATATTACTCAAGAAAGGGTGATCAAGATGACACAACAAAACTATTACCAAAAAGACATCGAAACAATGCCCGTTGACGAGATGAAAAAACTCCAATCGGAAAAACTCGTTAAACAGGTTAAGCACGTCTATGAGAACGTTCCCTACTATCGCGATCTTATGGACAAAAAAGGGGTCAAGCCCGAAGATATACACGGCATCGAGGACTTGCACAAACTTCCTTTCCTCACAAAAGCAGACCTCCGCGACGCATATCCTTACGGACTTCTCGCAAAGCCCCTTGAAGAATGTGTACGTATTCAGTCAACATCGGGAACAACGGGAAGACGTGTAGTTGCTTTCTATACACAAAAAGACGTTGACCTTTGGGAAGATTGCTGTGCCCGTGCCATTATGGCGGCAGGCGGCACGAACAAAGACGTATGTCAGGTTGCTTACGGCTACGGCCTTTTCACAGGCGGTCCCGGTCTTAACGGCGGTTCCCACAAAGTAGGCTGTCTGACACTCCCCATGTCATCGGGTAACACAGAACGCCAGATCCAGTTTATGACAGACCTCAGCGCAACTATCCTCTGCTGTACCCCTTCTTACGCTGCGTACATAGGCGAGTCTTTGAAAGAAATGGGATATAAACCTGAAGACATTCCGCTTAAAGCAGGTATTTTCGGCGCAGAGCCCTGGACGGAAGAAATGCGTCACAACATTGAAGAGACCCTCGGTATTAAGGCATACGACATTTACGGTCTTACCGAGACAAGCGGCCCCGGAGTTGCTTTCGAGTGCAGCGAGCAGACAGGTATGCACATAAACGAGGACCACTTCCTGGCGGAAATAATCGATCCCGACACCGGAGAGGTGCTCCCTGAGGGAAGCAAGGGCGAACTCGTATTCACCTCACTTGACAAAGAGGCATTCCCCCTCCTCCGTTACCGCACACGCGATATTTGCGTACTTTCCCGCAAAAAATGCTCTTGCGGCAGAACTCTCATTAAAATGGCTAAACCTATGGGAAGAACCGACGATATGCTTATTATCCGCGGCGTAAACGTATTCCCCAGCCAGATAGAGACCGTTCTTTTGAGCGAAGGCTATCAGCCTAACTATCAGATCGTCGTTGACCGCGTAAAGAACAACGATACATTTGAAGTTAAAGTAGAGATGACACCCGAACAGTTCACAGATAAAGTCGGTGAGATCCTCTCTATGGAAAAAGCACTTGCAGGCGCACTCAAAACAATGCTCGGCATCAATCCCGCCGTTCACCTTGTTCCCCCCAAGACTATCGTGAGAAGCGAAGGAAAAGCTGTCCGCGTAATCGATAAGCGCAAGCTCGTTTGAGAAAGGAGATAATACGATGGCTATTAAACAAATTACTGTTTTTATTCAAAACACAAAAGGTTCGGTCGTTTCCGTAACCGATATTCTTTCAAAGAATGATATAAACTTAAGGGCGCTGTCCATTGCAGAAACACAGGAATTCGGCATTTTGCGTCTCATAGTTAACGATGAGACTAAGGCAGAACGGGTGCTCACCGAAAACGGTTATCTCATTAAAGTTATCGACGTCGTGGGCATAAAGATTGGCGATACTCCCGGAAAGCTTACCGAGGCTCTTAATGCACTCGACAAAGCCGACATCAATATAGAGTATTTGTACGCGTTTATGGCACGCACCGAAAAGCACGCTTACGTAGTACACAGAGTTGAAAACAACGATGCGGCCGAAAAGGCGCTCACAGAAGCCGGCTTCAAGCTTATATCCGAAGCAGACGTTTGCAAGCTCTGATAAACCAATTTCAATTTTGATAGACAAGAGAGAGTATGTGCTGAGCACATACTCTCTCTGTTTTATTCTTTAAAGATATTTTCTTATTTTTCCGAGCGCACTTTTTTCAAGTCTTGAAACCTGTGCCTGCGATATGCCTATTTCTTCGGCTATTTCCATTTGTGTTTTCCCATTGAAGAAACGCATATCTATGATCGATCTTTCACGCTCTCCCAGTCTTTTTAACGCCTCTTTTATTGCAATATCCCTGAGCCACGTTTCATCCGTGTTGTTTTCATCCTTGAGCTGATCCATAACGTACAAAGCGTCTGACGATGAGCCGTCGTTGTATACCGGTTCAAAAAGCGATACAGGCTCTATGATCGCTTCCAAAGCGTTTACTATCTCGTTTTTTGTATGCTCTTCCCCTTCTTGATTGACCCTTGCCGTTATTTCGTCGAACGTGGGTTCTCTCGAAAGCTCCCTCGAAAGCTGCTCTTTAATCTGTAAAGCCTTGAATGCCAGATCTTTTACCGATCTGCTCACTCTTATGCTGTTATTGTCCCTTAAATATCTTTTTACCTCTCCTATGATCATCGGAACGGCATAGGTAGAAAACTTTACGTCAAGCTCGGTATTAAAATTGTCGATCGCCTTGATAAGACCGATGCATCCCACCTGAAATAAGTCGTCCGCATTTTCATTTCTGTTTGAAAACCGTTGTACTATACTTAAAACCAACCTGAGATTTCCGTCGACAAGTTCCTGTCTTGCGACCTTATCTCCCGCTGATGCTTTTTTCAGTAACTCCTGTTTTTCGTCGGAGGTAAGTGTCTTGAGTTTCGATGTATTAACTCCGCTAATTTCAACCTTATTGTAATACATTTACTTTCCTCCCGCCTTTTGTAACGCAAGAAAAGTATTGCCTGAATTGCCTTGTCATTATTCGCTTTTTTAATTGGAATATATTTCATTTCGTTAGGCGCTTCGTCTTGTGTTAAAGCTTTTTTAATAGCTGAATTTGTTTTTTCTTCCATATATATTATATACACATAAAAAAGTTCATATTTTGTTGTACTTGCATAAAAATAAAGCCCGTATTTATTTGTAAAGGCTCAAATTCTTATTTTGCTCCCCACCCCGCCACCACGTTTTTGTGGATTATACACAAAAACACTTTCCTTTCCTTGACATTTTGGTGTAAACATGATATAATGTATGAGTATATGTATGCATTATTAACTATAAAGAGGTGGTTTTCATCAAACGATTTGATTGTAAAAGATTGATTCTGTTTATAGTCGTCGCGAGTTTGTTATCAGTATTCTTTATTATTTCCGCTTCGGCTTCTGTGAGTCTTTTCTCATCAGAAACCAACCCCAATGAATTGACAGACGGTGTTTACAATATCGTAAACAGAAAGACCGGACAGTATCTTGACGTTTTTGACGTTCTTTACGATGAGCAAGGAAAAGCATATCTCTCGAACAAGACGGGCGAAACGGGCCAGGATTTTCTTGTAAAAAGACAGGATGACGGTACTTATATACTTTCCCCTCAGAGCGAAGACGGGATCTATTCCCTTTCCTATGAGGCGGATATAATGGAAGGCGAATTCATCTCAAAAAAAGACGAAGTTTCCAATCAAAGCAAGTTCAGCATCGTTCTCACCGAAGATGAGTCCACAGAAACAAAATATTACAAGATAAAACCCGCTTGCATGAGCGACAACAAGATCACACTCAGCACGTCGTCTGCAAGAAAATACGGTTATTCTTTGGCAGGTCTTGCGCTCGAAAACGATTCTGCCGAGCAGCAATGGCAGTTTATAAAGGTTTCTTCTGCCTCGCTCACTATGGAGGGCGCTTACCTGAACGTCAGACTCGGCGTTCCCTATTCTTTGTATGCGACGTTATCTCCCAAGCACCTCATCGGCAATATGGTTTGGGAAAGCAGCGATCCCGAGATTTTAACAGTCGACAACAGCGGTGTGGTTTTGGGTGTTGCCGAAGGAACGGCAACCGTTACGGTTTCGTGCGGAACCCAGAGCGTTTCGACCAAGATCAAAGTAACCGATCTCCCCGCATATACCTGGTACAGCCAGCACAATATGTATGACGGCGGTTGGTATGCTTCCCCCTTGCAGAATAATATTTACTTTAACGTCGGCGGAGAGACAAAGCTGTTCTTCTCTCACGGATACAGAACGGCGGCAGACTGGATGGACGAAGGCTGTAAACTCTGTTCAGAGGCTATGATACTTCACAATATGGGCGCAACCCTTACAAACGGTTACGACTTCAGAACGGGTGAAGAAAACAATCTTAAAGCCGATCCATACACCGTTGCACTCGCAAACACCGGCGCTATGGGTGTAACGAGAACCATGGCAACGTGGAACAATCCCGTTAGCGTCAGCCTCTATCTTATCACCCCCAGATTTACTCTTGACGGAAAGGGGCTCACCGTTGAAACGTATTACGGAAATAACCGTCAGCACATGAAAGAACTGCTTGACGCTCACCCCGAAGGCATTGTTGTCGGTATGTATAACGGCGTTGCCGACACCACGCACTACGTAGTATTTACCGAATGCATCAACCCCGACGACCCTTATGGAAACTATGAATTCCGCATATGCGATTCGGCGGCATCCATTCCCGAGCTCGGAGACAACGTTCCCTTTAAAGAGTCTATTTCATTCAGATCTCTCGGTTACGGATACGGTTCGATCTTCATGTACTCGGCGTACGTTACGGTAGAACCTACCGAGACAACCAACTAAAAATACAAAGAGGTTATTAAAAAATAACCTCTTTTGTTTTTTGTATTATTGCAATAACAAGATAGAGTGTGTCGTTCTTGTCGAAGAAAATAAAATTCTTTTAA
>JAZNOI010000033.1:0-3863 GCA_045580755.1 Eubacteriales bacterium
TCGGTTTCGTGATATTCTATTCGCCATAAACTGTCCGCAGGACAATATCACTATGCGTAGCATAATATCACTGCGAAGCAATATAACTCGCCGTCAGGCGAATAGAGTTGCGTGATACTCCGCTTTGGAGTATCACGCTAAATCGGCGGGGACGGTTTGCTATTGACGGTTTTGGGCGCTTTTTACGAGTGCATGCTTCAGCACGTGCTTGTAAAGCCCTTGGAATTGGGACTGGGCTTTTTCAAAGTCATCGATCGTGATCTTGCCCTCGTCAAGAAGACGGCAGAGCGCCTTTGCTTTTTTCTCGAGCCTCGAAAATTCGCGGTTGATGCCGCCTAATGCCGCGGAAGCGGTGGGGTCTGAATAACTTCTCATAGTTTCCTCCTAACTTAAATGTCAGGAAGGCAATAAAAAACGCCTATCCTGTAAATTGATAGAATCCCCCCTTGGAAATTCCGATCAATTAATTAGATAAGCAAACTATTGTTGCAGCTATAATAACATAAAATGATCGCGCTGTCAATATTTTTGCGGCGTTTTTTGTTATTTTTGTGAATAGGGAAGAGGTTTGTAACCGTTTCTATCCCCGAACGATACGGAATGCAGTGGGCTTTGACGCTAACAACATTAACGGTTCGTATGTATCACGCAGACTTTATTGCCGTCTTCGTCGTATCGATATTCCGTAGATGATACGACCTTGTTGTTGGTATAACGTTCTTCAAGAATAATGTTACCGTTCTCGTCAACCGTATGTACTTCATACAAGGTCATTTTTTCGTTCTTGTCGCGGTTATATATCAACACTTTGTTATCTTTGTATTCATAAACAGCAGTATTGTCCAAGACATTATTCCAATATGTTTCTTCAAGCGTTTTTCTTCCCGCTTCGTCATACTCGTATTTGTATTCTATTATTAACGTAGCGTCGCCGTTTTTATCATATGATGCTTTAAGACACAAATCCCCATGTTCGTTATAGGCAAAGCTGTTTTTGCCGACACTTTCGCCGTTTTCAAACCATTCTATCTGCTCGATTTCACCGTTACGGTTATGATTCCATTCTGTGTGCGAGATAAGCTTGTCTTCATAATATACCTTTTCAAGACAAAGGTTGCCGTTTTCGTCATACTCCCGAATGTAATTTTGAGAATCTTCGAGGGGATTGTCATAGTGGTTGTCTAAAAAAACGTTTCCGTTTTTGTCGTATGCTACATGATGAATGGGTTTTCCGTTCTCGTTGTATATAGACTTTCGTTTTACTAAAATGTTTTCATTTTTGTCGTAGGTTACATAAGAAACAGAGTTGCCGTGCTTGTCAAATTCCTCAATACTTTTGTAGAACGTAAAATCTTCAAAAATAGAGTTTGCGGACATATCGGTGTTTTTCTCGAAAGTCATATAATCACCCCTTTATTTAATTGTACCATATTAGAAAAGGTTTTTCAACAGAATTCTTTTTTGGAGAGTTTTTGGGGATTTTAAAAGGGGCTTTTTTCAAAAAGCCCCTTTTGTTATGCGATTACGCCGTTTTTCCGCTTTTTGAAAAAAGCTTAGCAAAAACTTTTAATTCCGAAAATCTTCGATTTTCGTAGGCTAAAAAGTTTTGAAAGGGAGTTTGAGGGGAAGCTTTTTCAAAAGCTTCCCCTCATAAAAACTACCTCTTATCGAAGCTCGGGTTATAAGCGTAAAAGTTCTTGTAGTCCAAATTGTCCTGCACGATGCGGAGTGCGTCACCGAAGCGTTGGAAATGGACGAGCTCGCGCTCGCGGAGGAAGCGGATCGGGTCGATCACGTCGCGGTCGTCGCAGAAGCGAAGAATGTTGTCGTAGGTCTTTCTCGCCTTTTGCTCTGCCGCGAGGTCTTCCGAAAGGTCGGCAATAGGGTCGCCGGTCGACTGAAAGGTGTTTGCGTTCCAGGGCACACCGCTTGCGGCGACGGGGTAGAGACCTGTTGTGTGGTCGACGAAATATGCGTCGAACCCGCCCTCCTTTATCTGCTCGGGGGTGAGGTTGCGGGTGAGCTGATATACGATGGCGCAAATCATCTCCATGTGTGCCAATTCCTCGGTGCCTATTGAAGAAAAATATTGTGCATTTTGAATTGCGACAAAAAAGACCGTGCTTCCAACACGGTCTTTTCGCTACTTATGGTTGAAAAGGCAATTCGCCGAGGTCGGCAACTTCGGCATATTTATCTGCCGAAAAGTTTGCGTAGCAGCACGACATTTTGTTTCCACCCTTGCCGTCGTCATAATAGACGCAGGAAATGGGGATACGTTTCTCAAATGCATCTTTAACGATTTGTGCCGTTGGGTTTGGATATTTGTTATTGCCATACCCTGACATTCTAAAAATCATAATAAATACGGTTTTGTTTTTATCCTTGTCGTAGGATTTCATCGAAATAGAAATGAATGGTTTTTTGGGGTCATCAATCAAATTTGTAATGTAACCGCCTAAAAAATAATTTGCGTAAATATTGTTTAATTTTTGTGCAAGCATAAATACTAACACTCCTTTTTAATTATTTACCTAAATTTTCAATCAAAAGGAGTATATTCGTTATCTGTTGTAAGGTATGTAACCCTCAACCCAATTAAGTTATATATCTAATTAAATCCTTTTTTATAAGGGTTATAACTAAAACCTTTTTCAAAGTACTCCACCTATTTACCTTTGTTTAAGAGATTTAATTATACACCTTATTATTAAGTGATTTACCTAATACCTTATATAAGTTAATATCTATATACCTTAAAAAAGTTATATACCTATAATACCTAAATTTAAGTATGTATAACTATATAACTTAAAAAATGAAATTTCAAATAATTTTGCCCCTTTTTGAGGTTTGTTTACAAATTATTTACAATTTTATTTTTTGCTATGCAAATAAGTGTTCTCAAGGTCTTTTCTATCTTCCCCGTGACCCAATGCGACCATTGTTTTTGCCGTTCCGTGTCGCTTGGCATTTTCTTCTGCCCACAACTTACGGATAGAGTGAACACCACTTTTGATTTCGCCGTTTGGAGTGCAGATATTCAACTTTTCGCAACGGCGACGAAGATAACGATTGACCGACCCTTTTCGGACCGCAAAAACTCGGTCTTGTGGGTTCTTTCCCTTAATTTGTTCACGGAGCAGTTTTGCCGTTTCTTCACTCATTGGCAACACTCTCGTTCTATTCCCTTTGTCCTTGTAAATGGTGATTTCGTTGTTCTTAAAGTCTATATGACGAACTTCAAGCCGTTCAAGAGTGTTTACTCTAACCCCCGTTTGATAAGCGAATTTTAAGGCAGTAAGACTATCGCAAGAACGAGGAGCGGCGAGTATCTTTTCCATTTCTGCACGGGTGAAAGAGTATTGCTTTATTGTTTCGGTTTTCTCAATCTTGCTTTCGTCAACTGACACCGAATAATCGGTGCGAATGTTAAATGCCTTGTTTGCACATTTTGACAGTTTGAGAAGATTACTAGCATAGGTCTTAATCGTTTTCAACGAGCATCCTTCAGCTGACTTTCGCTCAATATACGATTGACACATATCAGGGGTTATTTCCTTTACTTGCTTAACCCCGTACTCATTTTTTATGAAAGCGGCGAAGTCGTGAGCAAAGTCTTTGAGGTTGCTCTTTGCCGACAACGATTTTATAATATGGTCGCTCTCAGATTGTGGGTTGTGCTTGTCCCTATGCTTGTCAAAGTGCAAAACAAAGCACATATCCAAAGCAGAGTTAAATTGATAGAATAATGATTTTGACATTGTTTTGTCGCTCCTTTCGTGGTATTTGTCGCCATTGTCGTCGCGATCGTAAACGTCGCGCCGTTAATGGCGACATAATTTATGTAATTTTTAAGGTGC
>JAZNOI010000034.1:0-19591 GCA_045580755.1 Eubacteriales bacterium
TGAATGAAATCAAAAGAATATTTTCATTTTATCAAAAAAGACTTTTAAGGTAAGTGTGATATAAGTTTACCGTTCACAATAATTTATCAATTTCCGCGTCTACTTATAATAGGCGCGGTAATTTTGTTTTTCGGGTACTTGACTTTTCGGAAATTTTGAGCATCTTTATTAAACCAAGCCGCTGGGCTAATATTTTGAAAGAGGTGCTTTTATGAATATCCAAAAGCCATTGCCGAAGTTTTTCCCCGCAAAGCAAGGAGAATCGGAAGCGAGATAAAGCGAGCGCGCGAGACGACTATGCGACCGGGGCGAGCAAGCGCCGTTTTGATCAGTGCGGAATCGTTATGTATCTCAACAGCGAAAACTGGTTAAAACCTTTACCGATATGGAGTTGACCGAGTGCAAGTGGATGGCTCATATCGGTCAAAAAGCCGACGACGAGCTGTAAATCATAAAAAATACCCCTTTGGATTTTAGTCCAAAGGGGTTATGTTTTTTAATACAACAGAGATATTGTGTGCAGAGCATACTCTCTTGTTACTGTTTATTATAACAGATACAGTTTTTTGAATGTCCGTTTATAATGCCTATTGCTTGCAAAAAAGAGTAGATAATTGTAGAGCCAACAAAGGTCATCCCTCTTTTTTTCAGATCTTTTGAAATCGTATCGGATAGAGGGGATGTGGTTCTTATCGTGTACTCCTCTTTAATAACCTTGTTGTCGGTGAAAGCCCATATATATTTATTGAAGCTGCCGAATTCTTTTTGAATGTTTTTGAAAACGATGCTGTTATTAACAGCCGCGTTTATCTTAAGTCGGTTTCGGATTATGCCGCTGTTATTCAAAAGCTCCTGTTTTTTCGTATCATCGTAAGCAATGATCTTATCTATGTCAAAGCGGTCGAAAGCCATACGGAAGTTTTCGCGTTTATTTAAAACGCATTCCCAGGACAGCCCCGCTTGGAAGCTTTCGAGAATCAAGAGCTCGTATATTTTTTCATCATCATAAAGAGGCTTGCCCCACTCGTTGTCGTGATATTTCACGTAGATCGGGTTGTTTAGATTAAGCCAGCCACACCGAGTTTTATCGTCCATAGCTTTATATTTCTGCAACAACGCGGCAGGGGAGACCCGTTATACCGCTGTATTTTAAGGGATACGTATGTGCGGTAAAGTATTTGCTTTTTGCCAACACATTTTTCAAACAGCATAGATTCTCGATTACAAACGCACCTCTATCGGCACAATAGCGATCTTTCGGAGTGTGTTCGGCCCCGCGTCTTATGCCGCCGCAGTCAATACCTATGATGGAAATATTGCGTTCCAAAAGCGCATCGATAAGCGCGTCGGAGAGCTGGGGGTGGTATGCATAATACGTTTTGGTGCCGTATCCGATCTCTTCAATATATCCGGTATAAAAAGCAACGAACATTTTTTCTTCGACCGAGTCGATGTCGATGTCGGATACTTCTATATCTCTGCCGCGGATACCCGAAACGTCAAATACAATACCTTTTCTGTTTGTATAATCCAAAGGGAACTCCTGTTCCATTACGTCAAAATGTGTTCCGAGATGCCCGATCAAAGCTTTGTTTCCGTTTTCGGGCGCATTTTTTACCATATCCGGTGTAATCTGCAAAGTAATATCGATCAACATACAAAATTCCTCCGCAATCGTTGTTGCGGATATTATACCACAACCGCCGAAAAAAGAAAACCCCTTTTTTCGACGGCATTTTGTTAGTAGGATTAACAAGCTAAATCGTGCGGAGTATACTCTCTTGTGTATTCAAAAAACAGAAACAGATCCGACTGAGATCTGTTTCTGTTTTGCATAGTTCTTTACAGCATTTTTAATAATTCATCACAATAGGCTTTGCACGTTGCTCCCGAAGCCGTCCCGTCAACCACAACGGAACAGGAATTCAAAGCGGACTCAAGCCTGTTTGCGAGTTCGGTGCGGCAAATGTGTCTTAAAAGCATAACGGTTGCACGAAGTATGCTTTCGGGATTTGCGTATTCGCTTAATCCCTCTTCGACCATGCGGGGCGCAGAACCGTGAATTGCCTCGAACATTGCGAAACGGTCTCCTATGTTCGCGCTGCCTGCCGTGCCGACTCCGCCCTGGATCTGAGCCGCCTCGTCGGTAATGATATCGCCGTACAAATTGGGCAGCAAGAATACTTCGAATTGGTTTCGTATAGCCGTGTTTACAAGATTAGCCGTCATAATGTCGATGTACCAGTCGTCAACGGTTATTTCGGGATAGTCTTTTGCTATCTCGTGGCAAAGAGAAGTAAACTTTCCGTCCGTCTTTTTCATTATATTGGCTTTTGTAACGATAGATACGCGTTTTTTGCCGTTTTGACGGGCATAATCAAATGCTGCCTTTGCAATACGCTTTGTACCCGAGTCGGTGGTAACTTTAAAGTCAACTGCCATTCCGGGCAGTTCAACTCCGCGGCTTCCCAAAACGTATTCGCCCTCGGTGTTTTCGCGGAAGAATATCCAGTCAATCCCCTCTTTCGGAATAGCGATAGGACGTACGTTTGCATAAAGGTCCAGTTCGCGTCTCAAAGCAACGTTTGCGCTTTCCATAGTGCCGCCCATAGGCGTAGTAGTAGGTCCTTTAAGCAATACGTCGCATTCTTTTATTTGCTTTAAGGTTTTTTCCGGAATGGACTTGTTTTGGTTCAAACGGTTTTCAATGGTCAGTCCGTCAATTACTTTTAAAACGATCGAACCGTTTTTTTCTTCTTCTGACAAAAGGCTTTTCAGTATCCTTTTTGCCTCGGCCATAATTACGGGGCCGATGCCGTCGCCGTCAATCAATCCTATTGTTACCGTCTTCTGTTTTGAATAATCCTTTTTATCGGAGTTCATTGATTCGATACGCTTTAACTGTTCTTCAAGAAGCTGACGGAAGCTTTCGCAGGCTTGATCAAGTTGGTTCATTGTCCGCCCTCCTTCGTATAATTCAGAAGTCCGCCGAGCTTTAAGATGTTTTGCTGGCGTGTTGTAAAGTTGCAAGTGGCGTAAATCGTAGTATTTGCCGTCTCATTGAAAATTGCGACACGGCCGTTTTTCATTCCTTCGTGGATGTCCGTAATATGCAGGATATGATCCTGTTGCAGAGCTTCGTAGTCGTCGGGATTTTCAAATGTTAAGGGGAGTATTCCCGCATTAATGAGGTTTGCGGCGTGAATCCTCGCAAAGCTTTTTGCAAGAACGCAGCGCACACCCAAATACATCGGAACTAATGCGGCATGTTCGCGCGAAGAACCTTGTCCGTAATTACTTCCGCCGACTATTACGCAGTCACCCGCCTGCTTTGCTCGGTCGTGGAATGAGGGATCGCAGACTTCAAAACAAAATTGCGAGAGGTGCGGAATATTCGAACGGTAGGGCAATATCTTCGCTCCGGCGGGCATAATGTGGTCGGTGGTAATGTTGTCGCCGACCTTTAGTACCGCTTTTGCGCGTATTGTATCGTCAATAGCTTTTGATTTCGGGAATTCTTTAATGTTGGGACCGCGAAGAATTTCTACGCTTTCTCCGTCGGTTGCGGGGGGGATGACGGCAGAATCGTCGATAGAAAACTCTTTGGGAAGCTCGGGAACTGTAATGGGAGCTAAAGTCGTAGGATCTGTGATATAGCCCGTCAATGCAGAGGTTGCGGCTGTTTCGGGAGATACCAGGTAAACCTGACCGTCTTTTGTTCCGCTTCGTCCGTGGAAGTTTCTGTTGAAGGTTCTGAGGCTGACGCCGCCCGAATTAGGAGAAAAGCCCATACCGATGCAAGGACCGCAAGCACATTCGAGCAGTCGAGCACCGCTTGCCAAAATATCGGTCAAAGCGCCCTGCTGTGAAAGCATGGTCAAAACCTGTTTTGAACCGGGCGAAACGGAAAGGCTGACGTTCGGAGCTATGGTCTTATTTTTAAGAATAGCGGCTACTTTCAAAAGGTCGAGCAACGATGAGTTAGTGCAAGAGCCGATACATATCTGATCTACCCGCACGTCCTTTAAGCTCTCCACGGCAACGACGTTGTCGGGACTGTGGGGGCAGGCAATAAGCGGTTTTAATTCAGACAAATTTATCTCGATTATACGATCGTATTCAGCATCGGGATCGGCGCTGATAGGTGTATAATCCGCTTCACGTCCTTGGGCCGCCAAAAATTCTCTCGTTACCTCATCGGAAGGGAATATAGAGGTGGTTGCACCTATTTCCGTGCCCATATTTGTGATGGTTGCTCTCTCGGGTACGCTTAACGTAGCTATACCGGGGCCGCCCCATTCGATTATGGCACCCACACCGCCCTTGACCGAAAGTATTCTCAGTAATTCAAGGCTAATATCCTTTGCGGTAACAAAAGGACGGAGAGAGCCTGTCAAGTGCACTTTATAGATCTTGGGCATCGTGATGTAATACGCTCCTCCTCCCATGGCAACCGCAACGTCCATACCGCCCGCACCGAATGCGAGAATACCGAGAGCGACTGCAGTAGGGGTATGACTGTCAGAGCCTATGAGCGTTTTGCCGGGCTTTCCGAACCGCTCCAGGTGAACCTGGTGGCATATTCCGTTACCGGGGCGGGAAAAGTGAACGCCGTATTTTGATGCAACCGTCTGCAGATATCTGTGATCGTCTGCATTTTCGAATCCGCATTGCAACGTGTTGTGGTCAACGTAGGCGATACTGAACTCCGTTTTTACGCGGGGAATGCCCATCGTCTCAAATTCAAGATAAGCCATCGTGCCCGTGGCATCCTGGGTAAGTGTTTGGTCTATACGCAGAGCTATCTCGTTCCCTTGGGATAACCTACCTGAAACCAAATGTTCTGCAATAATTTTTTGTGAAATAGTTTTACTCATTGTAGTTAAACCTCGCGATCATATTATCTTTTGCGCGACTGATGTGCCGGGAGATAAGTTCCGACGCAAGCTCTGCTTTGCCTGAAACTATGGCGTTGAATATTTCTTTATGCTCTTGAACCGATTTGATCAAACGTTCGGGATTCTCGATGGAAAGCTTTCTGTAACGCATAGTCTTGCGGTGAAGAGGGAGAAGAGTATCTCTGATGACCGTTCTCTGGCTCAACTCGTAGATCGTATCGTGAAAACGGTCGTCCATTTGCCGCAAATGTTCCAGATCTTTGCGCGAGTAGTAAAAATCCTGGAGCTCGCTTATCTGTTTCAGTTTTTCCAAACCTTCGGGAGTGAGATTGACAGTTGCATAATAAGCTGCAAGTCCTTCTATCCTTTGGCGTATCTGCATAATGTCAACCAGGTCGTCGAGCGTTATTCCTAGAACGACCGAGCCCTTTCCCGATTCTTTGATCAGTCTTTCCTGTTCAAGTCTTCTTAACGCCTCTCGAATGGGCGTTCTGCTGACTCCGAGCTGTTCCACCAATTTAAGTTCCGTAAGGATCTCTCCGCGGGGATATACCCCGGTGATTATATCGTTTTCCAACTGTTCGAATACTTGATCCGCCAGTGATATTGTTTTGAAATCAGCCATAATAATGACCTCCTTATCATCCTTATTAATTAAAACGTCCGGGAGCCAGTTCTTCAATTTTAGCTTCAAGCTCTTTTCTTGAAATGCTCGTTTGTCTTCCGAATTCGTATTCGCTGTCGACCCAAGCTTTCATTGCAAGCACCAATTCATCGTTTTTGGCGACCTTTTTATCGTCAGACAGTGAATAGTTTTGGTTTATCCAGTATGCGATTCCCGCCAAACCGGAGGTCTTGCTGATCTCTACCGTTGCGGGACGGTTTAAAAGCTTGTTCGTGTCAAAAATGGTGTATATTTCGGCATCCTTCATAAGACCGTCTGCGTGAATTCCTGCTCTTGTAGAGTTAAAATTCTTTCCTACGAAAGGAGTCATGACGGGGATGTTGTAACCGATATCTTTTTGGAAGAATTCGGCGATCTCCGTAATAACCGTAGGATCCATTCCGTCCATTGAGCCGCGGAGTGATGCGTATTCGAATACCATTGCTTCGAGCGGAATGTTTCCTGTTCGTTCGCCGATTCCCAAAAGGGAACAGTTTACTGCACATGCTCCGTAAAGCCAAGCAGTGGATGCGTTTGCGACTGCCTTGTAAAAGTCGTTATGACCGTGCCATTCGAGCCATTCGCTCGGTACGTCGGAATAATGCTGCAGACCGTAAATGATTCCGGCAACGCTTCGAGGCATTGCGGCTTCCGTATAAGGTACACCGTACCCCATTGTGTCGCATGCGCGGATCTTTACGGGTATTCCCGCCTGACGTGACAGATTTTGCAACTCGTTTACAAAGGGAACTACAAATCCGTAAAAATCAGCTCGGGTGATATCTTCGAGATGGCATCTGGGAATTACTCCTGCTTCAAAAGCATCAGAAATGGTGGAGAGATAATGATCAAGTGCCTGACGGCGCGTCATTTTCATTTTTTTGAAAATGTGATAGTCACTGCAGCTGACGAGAATTCCCGTTTCTTTAAGACCAAGATCACGAACGAGTCGGAAATCCTCCTTGCTTGCACGGATCCAGCTGGTGATCTGAGGAAATTTCAGATCCAACGAAAGACATTTTTCCAAAGCGATCCTATCTTTTTTACTATATATAAAGAATTCGGTCTGGCGGATGATACCGTACGGGCCGCCAAGCTTGGAAAGATACTTATATATTTTTACGATCTGGTCTACGCTGTACGGTTCCACGGACTGCTGACCGTCTCTGAGGGTAGTGTCGGTTATCCATATTTCTTCGGGCATGTTTAAAGGGACGCGGCGATGGTTAAACGAAACCTTAGGAACGGAGCCGTATGAGTAAATATCACGCTGAAGATTCGGTTCGTCAACGTCCTGCAACGAATATTTATACGATTTTTGTTCCAATAAATTTGTCTTGCTGGAAATTTCAAGCATCTTTAATCAGCTCCTCTGCAAATGTATTATTGTATACAATTATACAATACTCTGTAAATTTGTCAATACATTTTGATAAAATAATAAGAAAAAAAGAGGAAACAAGAGAGAGTGTGTGCGGAAGCACACACTCTCTCTGTTGTATTCAACAATAATACAAAACATATCCCCGCCTCGGCGGGGATATGTTTTATATATTAGTTACGTCCGCAACCACATAAAGCCGAAACAGATATCCCCGCCTCGGCGGGGATATGATTTATATATTGGTTACGTCCGCAACCACATAAGCCGAAACAGATATCCCCGCCTTGGCGGGGATATGTTTTATATATTGGTTACGTCCGCAACCACATAAAGCCGAAACAGATATCCCCGCCTCGGCGGGGATATGTTTTATATATTAGTTACATCCGCAACCACAACCGCCTCCACAGTTGCAAAGGAAGAAGAGCACGAGGCAGATAGCGATGATAACCCAGATGTTTTCGCAGTCAAAAAGGTTACACAAGCAGTTCATACGAAACCTCCTTTCAGGGAAAGGTTTTATTTGCTTTGCCCTGATATTATTCTATGCTTTATGTAAAAATGTGGTATACCTCTTGTGTAACTCGGTTCATTTAATTATGATAAAAAGGGGGGGATCTATGAAAAACAGCGGGCAAGAAGGGTTAAAATCAAATAAAGGGAATATTAATTTTATTTTAAGAAGATCCCACAGAACAAATACATACACATTAATAGAAGTGTAAAATTATAGGATGTATTTATCAACAGCCAGATTGCGATACATCCAAGCAACGTAAGCGTTATCAGTGACAAAACGGACATTATTTTTTCTGCCGTTTCCGGGGATAGCTTGAGTAATAACAAAAGCTCCAGCATTTGTCCTCCGTCGAGACTTTTGATAGGAAGAACGTTGATGAGCACCAGCAGGTAATTTGACAGTATAAACGTGTTGCTTTCGGGTATCTTGAAAAGAGTTCTGCCAAGTATTATGAGAAGAACGTTCGTCAAAACTCCGGCAGAGCTTATTAATATGTCGGTTTTGTATGAGGAGACGGACGGAGCTTTTTTTATGTCGATCCCAAAGGGCAGGATCTTGATCTCTTTAATTTTTATTTTAGATATTTTCATAGCTAACAGGTGTCCCGATTCATGCAAGAGCGCGCAAATAAAGGGCATAAGAGCACTTATGTTGCAGTTAAATAAGACGAGGGCCGAGAAAAAGAAGAACGTCGGAATACCGATTTTTATTTTTGCTTTATCCGCCATAACGTACAACCGCCATAATAATAATGATTCCAATTATGTAAAACAAGATTTTTTTCAAAAAACAAACCTCTTTGCAAAAAGTAAAGTGATTTAATATTATGAAGTCAGGCAAAAAAGTATACCTTCGGTCTGCCTTTAGATTGATATTAAGCTATATTTTTGCTTATTTAATTGGTATATTAGGTGCAAATTATGTTGACAAAATAAAATAATTGGCATATAATGTAATGTATATCTGACTAAAAAAGAATTATTTGTCCATAAAACAAAAGGAGATAAAGTTGTGAACAGAGATCACATAAAGACGGTGAAGTTTGGCGGAAGTTCGTTGAGTGATGCCAACCAGTTTAAGAAAGTTGCAGACATCATACTTTCCGACCCTAACAGAAGATATGTCGTAGCGTCTGCTCCCGGCAAACGTTATAAGGATGACGTAAAGGTTACCGATATGCTTTACAAGTGTAACGGACTTGCGGAGAGAGGCGATTCTATCGAGATCTACTTCGATGGAATAAAAAAGAGATTTAAAGAGATCATTCAAGGTCTCGGAATGAAAGATTTTTCCCTTGATGAAGATCTTGAAAAGGTAAAAAATGATATAAAGAATAACGCGGGAGCCGATTACGCAGCCAGCCGCGGTGAATATTTGAACAGCAAGATCCTCGCTGCATATATAGGCTTTGAGTTTATTGACGCTGCCGATGTAATCTTCTTTGATGAAGACGGAAAGTTCGATGCCGACAAGACGAATGCGGTTTTGAAAGGTCTTCTCAAGACTCACGATAAGGCGGTAGTCCCCGGATTCTACGGTTCAAAACCCGACGGATCCATAAAGACATTCTCGCGCGGCGGTTCGGATATTACGGGTTCGATCGTAGCGAGGGCTTGCGATGCCGAACTTTACGAAAACTGGACTGACGTATCGGGCTTTTTGATGGCTGACCCCAGAATTATAGATGATCCCAAGCCTATTGAGGTCATAACGTACAGAGAGCTCAGAGAGCTTTCTTATATGGGTGCGACGGTGTTGCACGAAGAAGCAGTATTCCCGGTCAGAACAGTGGGTATTCCCGTACAGATCAAGAATACGAATGCTCCCGAAGATCCCGGTACGCTTATCGTACCCAAGACCGATAAAATCGACAGCGAGCGTGTTATCACCGGTATTGCGGGTAAAAAGAATTTCTCGGTAATTACTCTCGAGCAGGATATGATGAACTCTGCGATCGGATTCGGAAGAAGAGTGCTTGAAGTGTTCGAAAAACGCGGAATGGTGTTTGAGCATCTTCCTTCCGGTATAGACACGATGAGCGTCGTTCTCAGCACGAGCCAGCTTGAAGGACACAGAGAAGAACTTGTAAGTGAGCTTTGCCGTGCGGTTGAGCCCGACTGTATCTACATTGAAGATAACCTTGCATTGCTCGCAGTTGTCGGACGCGGTATGGTTGGTGAAAGAGGCACCGCGGCGAGAGTGTTCGGTGCAATTGCCAAGGCAGGAATCAACCTCAGAATGATCGACCAGGGATCGAGTGAGTTGAACATAATTATCGGCATTGACGAGAAGGATCTCGAAAATGCAATGAAGGCAATATACGAAGAATTTGTAAAGTAAATTAAAAAACGCCGTATCATAGATGCGGGTGCTAAAGGACAGTAAAAAAGCCGATATGGATTTGATTCCGTATCGGCTCTTTTGTATAGCACTACCACTTTCGGTGGTGAGTAAGTGCGCTCATCCTGATAGTTTTTAGTGATATGCTGTCGCTTTGCAACAGCGTGATATTTTTGCTTCGCAAAAGTGATATTGCTATGTAAACAGAGCAGTTATATTCTATTCGCCTCCAAAACTCGCGTAGCGAATACCACTCGGCAGGGGCCGAATATCACTGCGAAGCAATAGAACTCGCCGCAGGCGAATAGAGTTGGCGTTGTGTCCTTAGGAACACAACGCCATAGATGCGGCGCTTTTTTTGTCTTTTTTTGGAAAAAATAAACTAATTGGCAATTATCTATTTACAAAACGGTACCTATCATATATAATTATAATAATAGATATATTACTATCGGGAGGGAAAAATGTGCGAATAACTAAGTGGAAAAAATACGTTTTAAGAATAATTGACGTTATTCTTGCCGTATTGGCGATGTTGGCAGCGACGTTGATGTTATATTCGGAAGAGTTTTTTTCCGAAGCATTTACGGTGTTGATCGCAGGTGTTGTGATTCAGGCGATCGTTTATATCGTTGTGCTGTATATCTTAAATATATATAAGATCATTTGGGCGTATTCCACTCTGCAGGAGATGATGAAGCTGATAATTGCTTTGCTTTTCTCGCAGATACTGTCTTACGGAATTCACATTCCGGTCGGAATTTCTGTCGGCACGTCATCTTTAAAAATGCCCGAGTATTTGAAGCTGCACCTGTTTGCAGGGATGCTCGCGATGGTGTTTATCGTTATTTCCCGTATAGTCGTATACTCTATTGAGCGTAAAAAGGGACTAAGCTACTTTTCGGAAGATCCCGACGCGGAAAACACAATGATAATCGGCGGCGGTGATGCTTGTAATATATTTATTCAGGATATAACAACGAAGCACCGTGACGTGTACAATATTAAGTGTATAATTGACGACGATGCGGCAAAGCTCGGTATGCTTTTTGGAAGAATACCGATCGTGGGAAACAGATACGACATAGAAGCGAGCGTTGAAAAATACGACATAAAAACGATCATATTTGCTATACCGTCATGTCCGACGGAGGCAAAGACCGAAATACTCGGCATTTGCGCAAAGACGGGGTGCTCTGTGAAAACAATGCCGTCAGTATACCAAATGGTTGGCACGAATGTTGATGATTCCGATTATGTAAAGCAAATAAGAAACGTTGAGATCGAGGACCTTCTTGGCAGAGACCCGATCAGAATAGATCTTGACAACGTGATGAATTACGTCGGCGGCAAGGTGGTTATGGTTACAGGCGGAGGCGGCTCGATAGGAAGCGAGCTTTGCCGTCAGATTGCCGCATACAAGCCTAAACAGCTTATCATATTTGATATATACGAGAATAATGCTTATGAGATCCAGCTTGAATTAAAGCGCAAATATCCAATGCTCGATCTTGTTGCTCTTATAGGCTCTGTAAGAGATAATCAGCGATTGGATATGGTGTTTGAAAAATACAGACCCGACGTTGTATATCATGCGGCAGCGCATAAGCACGTTCCTCTTATGGAGGACAGCCCTAACGAAGCTATAAAGAACAACGTTTTCGGAACTCTCAATACTGTTCAAATGGCAGATAAATACCGTGTCAAAAAGTTCGTTTTGATCTCTACCGACAAGGCGGTAAATCCCACGAACATTATGGGTGCAAGCAAGAGAATATGCGAAATGATCGTTCAGTCATTTAACAAGTATTCGGAAACTGAATTTGTTGCCGTCAGATTCGGAAACGTTCTCGGAAGCAACGGTTCTGTAATTCCTTTGTTTAAAAAACAGATTGAAAACGGCGGACCCGTTACGGTTACGCACCCCGATATAATCAGATATTTTATGACGATTCCCGAGGCGGTATCCCTTGTTTTGCAGGCGGGAGCGTCGGCAAAGGGCGGAGAAATATTCGTGCTGGATATGGGCAAACCCGTAAAGATCCTTGACCTTGCGGAAAATCTGATCAGACTTTCGGGATTTGAGCCGTACAAAGATATCGACATAAAGTTTTCGGGACTCAGACCGGGTGAAAAGCTATACGAAGAGTTGCTTATGAGCGAAGAAGGGTTGAAGGCTACGGAAAATAAGCTTATACACATAGGAAAACCCATTGAAATGGAAGACGAACTGCTTTTCGGAACTCTTCACGAGATGAAGCATTGTATGGCAGATGACAGCGTAGATATGCGTTCATTGGTAAAGAAGATCGTACCCACATATATACCTAAATGATATTTAAAAAGGATATGCGTTTTAAGCCGCATATCCTTTTTTGCTAAAAAAGCCTATACTTTATATTTAGACAGATATTTTGTATCTACGGCACCTGTGACAGGACCTTCGGGGAGAATTGAAATAACGGCTCTGGTACCGTTAAGCTGGCGAACGTAGAGAATATTTTTGTAAACAAAATCTGCGAATCTTTTGTCTGTTCCGTATATCACAGCATCGGGAGAAATGTAAGCCAAATCACCCGCGCGAAGCGGTTTTTCCGTGCTGTTGGGCACTTTTTGAGGGATCAACATTGTGTTTACCAGACTTTGAATAGCTGAGTAGTCGTATCCCGCTTCGGTCAATAGTTTTTTTCTTTCCGTTCCGACTCCCCATTTACCGATTATAACTTCATTTGCAAGCTCTTGAATGCTTTTTTGAGGGGGAACAGATACAGGTACGTCGATTTGAGAACCGTTATTGGTTTCATCCGAAAAGCCGTTTAGTCTTTTTTCTTTGATCGCTTTTGTAAAATCGAAGTACATATAATTCTGATCGCAGGTAACCCCGGCAATCTTGTTTGATCGGAGGAGATTTGTATCTCCTCCGAACTGCCAGAATCCGAGTACGGATTTATCGGGGTAGGTACATTCTTTTGCCCACTGAGCAACCCAGTGGGTATATTTTTTTAAGCTATCGTCGTTCATATAGACAGAAAATGCGTATACGGTCGAATAAATGCCTACAAAAAATCCTTTGCTTTCAAGGTAAGAGCACCATGTGTCGACGATTTTTGTTAAAGCAGTCTTTCCGAGAGAAATCATTCTTTCATCCTCGACATCGATAAAGACAGGAAGCTCAAACTGTTTGTTTTTCAGAACTTTGTCGATGAAAAAATCGGCTTCCTTGATCGCATCGTCGGTGGTTAGTGCTCGGCTGAACCAATATACTCCGACAGGAAGATTAAGATTTTTGGCATCGGAATAAAATCGTTCAAACTTTCCGTCTTTGTATAGGCCGTCGTCCCCCCCGCCGCCCTTTAGAACAACGAAAGAAACGCCTTCATCTTTAGCGGCAGAGAGGTTGAAATTTCCTTGCCAACGGGAAATATCTATACCGAATTTTATCATATTGTCTCCTTTATTGTTTATTAAAAAATTACTTATCCGTATTGTCGTTCTGTGTGTTTTTTGAATTGCTTGCATCAACCATGCCCTCGCCGATTATATATGAGACGCATGATGCGCCCGCCATAATGATACCGGCGATTTCCGAGGCTGAGTTTTCGGACACCCCGAATGCAATCAACAAAGGAGTAATGAATCCGATTATAGCTATCCAAAACTTTCTGCTGGTCAATTTTCTTTTCCAGTCGATGTTCATATAAATAATCCTTTCTTATGATCGATCATTTGTGGTATAGTTCAAGATCGGAAATACGGTGGTTGACGACCTTCAGATCTTCTTCGATCACCGCGTTGTGTTTTTCAAGGCTGTAAACGCGATCAATGACTTTGTTGTGTTTATCAACCTTGGATTCAAGCTGTTCAATTCGGTAATTCATAAGCTTTGAGTTGAGCAATATACCCGTAAGCGTTGCTGCAAAACTACCGACAATACTTGATATTGCAGTCAGAAGTTCGGGATTCAAGTCGTCACCCCTTTTTCCGATAATATAATAATTGTGTGTAAAGTATTCATGCAAATGTCTCCTATATTCTATTCAATTTGTTGGTTCGATGTGAAAAAACGTAAATACAGAACAAATAGAATAGACTTTGGGTCAACCTTAATATTTTGCGTCGAAGTACGCATCTACGTATTTTTTGTCTATCCCCATTGCAAGAGCCTTATAACGAACCGTCTGATCGTCTTCGTAATTCATGTCGAGAGCAGCAATAGCCTCGTAATGACCGCTGTTGCCGAGTATGACGAAAAGTTCATCCTCTTTGATGGTTTCTTTGTTTTTCTCGTCGAATTCAGCCCAGAACTGTGCGTTTTCGTTGTCGATCTCTCTGCGCTGAAGTCTAAGCTCGTATTCGCGGTATTTGTCATCGAGAGCAGCCTGCTCCTGTTTATAGGCGAGCTCGGCATCAAATTGTGCCTGTGCCAGATTTGCGGCGTAATATTTATATCCGATCTCTGCATCTGAAATAGCCTTTTGCTGTTCCTTCATGGCAATTTTATATGCAGATTCCCATTCGCTTTCCTGTATTTCCATATCGTTTGCATATTCTGCAAGATAAAGATCGCGAAGGGCGTTTACTTCATCGGTGTAGAAGTTGTACGCGTCAAGGTATTTAGAGTACTCAGCCTCGTTTTTATCCGAAAGATATCCAAGCTTGCTTTCAAGCCTGTTAAGCTCGTCCTCGTATTTTGAATAGGCGGCAGAATACAGTTCCGGAATAACGTTATTCAGCTTATCGAGCTGTTTGTTGTAAGCAATATTTCCGGCGGTTTGTGCATAGGAGTTTGCGTAACCGCCTGTGAGAGCAGAGGTGTTTCCGACAGTGTCCTCCATAGCCTCTTTTCCTTGTTTTTTGTAGATCTGTTTGTACTGATTGTATGCAGGATCGGAGTTGACGTCATAAGAGAAATCTTCGTAATTGAAGTATTTATCCTGAGTTTCTTTAAGCAGCTCTGCATCAGAAAAAGCATAATCTTCGGGCTTTTTATTGTTTTTATAATCGGTGTAATTTTTATATGAATCCTTGACCTTTTGGCTTTCTGTATACTTTTTTTCTTTAAGCGTAGCCAATTATCATCCCTCCTTGTTATGTATTCAGCATAAACGAAATGCAGTCGATGTGTTTGGGAGAAAAAGATAAGGAAGAGAGACAGCAGGGATCGATCTTCACGATATCGATCTCGACCTGTTTTTCATTCAATTCGGTTAGAAAACGAAGATAGTTTTCCTCGTTTTCGGGTGAAGAATTGCCTTCTTCGCTTGGTGCGATCGGAAAACGAGTTTCAAGAGTTTTTTTCTCGCTGAAGTAATTTTCCAACGCTCTGTCAATGCAGTTAACGTTGTTGCAGATCAAAACGGCGGTCTGAAAAGGAATATTATCTTTCTCATAAAGGCATTTCATAGCGCCGACCGATTTTATAATATCTTTGTATTTTAAAGTCATATAAGCTCCTGTAATTCATTAAAGGTTGATAGTGCCCACGGTTATGCCCGAGCCGTTCAGAACGGAAAGGGTATAGTTTGAACCGTCTCTGTTAAGTGCGAATGAGAAAGTGGTGTTTCCCGATCCGGTATCAAAGCTCATGATCCCCTGAGGATTCACAAAGATCCTGCCGTTTCCCGACGATGAAGCAAGCCAGATCTCTTTGCCGATCTTTAAACCGTTTCCGTTGTTTGAAAGGTCGATACGGCTGCCGGTATCGGTAACGATTTTCGAGGCGGTAATAGTGCCGTTGGAAATATAGCTTCCGTCAAAATAGCAAGCTCCGTTTTTCGCAATGTAAAAAGTTGTGTATCCGTTTGCGTTTTGAGCTTTTATCCAATAGCTGTCGGCAGACGAGGCAGAATTGAGAGAAATAGAGCCTTGTCCCGAAGAAGAGCTGGATATACTGTTTTGAGAGACGTTCCAGCCGCCGATGGTTGCAGAAAGGGCAGACAGATCGCCGACCGACAGCTTATCTGCCGAGATAGAGCCGCTTATAATGTTGTTACCGTTTATAACGGTCGAGCCTTGGTTTTCAAGATCTGAAAAAGTAACCTTGCTTTTGATGTTGAGTGATTCTGCGATCAGATCGGCGGCTTTACTTGTGAGAGTAAAGCTGGTTGATTCACTTCCGTCTTCCAGAATGAAATTGATCTTGTCGGTCGTCTGCGTTATTTTAGACAACTTTTCTCCAAACATAAATATACTTTCTTTTGCTTCTTTTGCGTATTCGCTTGAGTTTTTTATGGTAGTCGCAAGTTCGTCGGAAAGGTTTTCGGTGTCGATATTAAGCATCATATAACGCAACTGATCATGTAAGGTGGCAAGATAGCCTTTTATTTTTTCGGCATTTTGCTTGTCGAGGGTATCGGAAAGAGAGGGGAGAGAAATGTTGAAATTCATGTAGTTATACCTCCGTTGATATTTCAATATATTTAGTCATCGAATACAGCTCGCAGTACCCCTTTCCGCTGATACGTAGTTTAAAGTGGTCGCAGCGGGGCGGAAGTATGTGTAAGACGTATGTTCCGAGCTTTGCTTTACTGATATGACCTACGTCTCTCCAAACGTTGCTTGAATCGGCATCAAGTTGCACCCGTAAGGAAGCTCCGGGGCTTGTTTTAAACCTTAGTTTTAACTTGTTCAAGTATTTGCCTTCGTTTGAAGAAAGTCCTATAATACCGCTTTCGGCATACCAGTCGAGATCGGGTTCAGTATTTTTGTCAGTGCCGAATATTTCCGAAAGCTTTTTTGGAATGTCGGCAGAATACAATATATCTACCCCGTAAGCGCTTTGTGTTTGCTTTGCTCCGATAACGTTATCGTCATAGCTTTCAAGAAGCTTATAGTCCGTATCGTCCTGAATGTGCCAGATATTTTTTAATATGTCGTAGGTATAGAGCTTTCGTTTGCCGCTCGTGTCCGTCATGCAAACGTGGTAAACGTTTTTCGCAACGGCTGATACTGCGTTTGAAAAAACGTCTTTACCCAAGCGCTGTGAAATGCAGGACGGTGCACTTCCGGAATAGGAGAAAATACCGTTTTCCGAATGATAATACAGAGTACCGTTGTGAAGGCAGAGTGAAGCTTCGCTTTTCTTTTTTATTCCCGGGTAATTGTCGGTATAAAGAGTGAAATTCGAGGGTTTTGTGCCAAAAAGCCTGTGTATGCAGTTTTCTTTGAAAAGGACGACGTTTCCCATGTGAGAGATCATGCCCGTCCATTCACCCTCGGTTCCGCATGAAGCAGCATAGCTGTCTGTCGAAAGGCCTTGGAATACGTTCCAGTTTTTTGGATCGCCCAGCTTTGAGGCATAGATCTCGTTTACGAATTCTCCCTTGTTGTTCGTTCCGTATCTGCAGCCGAACAGTCTGTTTTGGTGCTCGCATACATAGTCCATAATGGGAATGGTTCGTTCAATGGATATCGGAGAATTTTCATCGGGGTTGAATATCATGTAATAATCGCTGTTTCCCGAAACAATGATTCTGTTATCTTCGATACCCGAAATAATATTGTCTCCGTCGAGGATATCACCAAAACCGGACAGCTTTATCGCGTCACCAACCGAAAAACCTTTATCAATATTGTAACCTTCGATGCAAACGAAAGAGGGGGAAATGTTTGTCCAGCTTTGGGTGATTGCCGAGTAGATATAAAGTTTATTCGGGGCATTATATGTGTCAAGCCAGAGCATACCGTCAGTAGGGTTGTTCGGTTGCATTTCACTGCAAATCGGAATGGGGCTGTCGAGAAGACAGGGAATTAAATATAAGACTTCCGAAGTATACGTTGTTTTGTTTGAGAGATAGCCTTTTTCGGTGCAGTTGCCGCTTTCGTCTGTTGAAAGAGTGTTGAAATAATAATTGTCGGGGAAAACGAATATCTTTCCGCCCATGGAAACAAGCTGTCTTTTGCCTTTACACGGTAAAGAATCGGTTTGCAAAACGCCGTTATAGTAAAGTGAATCGTTTACGATCAGCGTGAATCCGTTTGTTGTATAAAGTGCATTCGGAAGATCCGGTAAAGAAGAGAACTCAGCTCTTTTTTCTCTGACAGAAAGAAGAGGGTATTTTTCTGATGATGTGTTTTTTGTGTCAGAGAAAAAGTTTTCGGAACAAACGGGAGACCTGTCAATTCCGCCGAAGGTCGAAACGGTAGTTTCCGTAAGCCTTGGCGGGGAGAGTCTTGGAAAAAACATTTTTACCTCCGTATTTTGTGGAATAACTATGCGTTGAAAAAGTCGGTTTTTTTCAGCGGCATATTGTTTCTGTTGTAGAAATTTTCAAATTCTCGATAGGAAGCGGAATAAAGCATAAGATTGTTGTTGTATTTTTGAATATCCGAAAAATACAGATCTTTTTTCATTGCAAGATAGTGAAAATACAGTTCCGAGTGAGGATCGGGAACGAGCAGTTCCGTGTTTTTGTCCGTTGTATCGGTGTACCCGACAAAAGAGTCGGGGTGCGGGTTTACATGAGTGAGTATGATATCTTTATATATGGACATATCGAGGGTAGACAGCCATTTGATCTTCACTTCCTCGGGAACATCGTTACATATTTCCGCATCAAATTTTGTGAGTGCATCATTAAGAGTCATAAAAAAACCTCACTTTGCAACCGAGTTTTTGAATCTTTCCGCCATTTCATCGGCAAGCATTGCGTTGTCTACAACTTCGGCAAAACAGCTTTCAATGAGAAAATGTTTTCCCGTGGGAATGTTTTTATATTTTCCGTTGACAGAGACTGTTCTGACGTCGTCGCCTTTGAAACGTTTGGGTATAAAAATGGGTACAAGGGGCATAGTTTTCTTTTTCATGATAAACTCCTTAAAATATAGCAAAAAAATTTAGCAAAAAGTCGTATGGTTTATGAATCAGGGGACTTTTTTTGTTTTAAAAAAAGTCCCCCTTTTCAACAGTTATAGGATAGTATAAAAAGGCTTTGCAAACGAATGGTTATCAGTTTGCTTCGGCAACGTCGTTTGAGAAGGATGAGCCCGATTCAACGCGGAGAATGTAGTCGTCCGCAAGAATGGAGGCACACATAAACGCTTTCCAACCGATCGAACTTCTCTGGTTGAGAGGGTCGTTTCCGTAACCCCTCTGTTTTACGATGTGCTCGATGGTTCCGCTGCCGTTGATATCGATTATGCCGTAAGCGTCTCTTCCGAGGAAAATGGTGGAGTATGTCGCAACACCCTTTTTACCGCCTTCACCGGGGTAGATCATATCGCCGGCAGCACATTCAGCACCGATGTCGCGGTCAACATATACCTGGAGCAATTCGGGGTTTAATCCAATGATCTTAAAGGGAACGCAGGTGTCCTTGGACGCACTGTAATACTGAACGTTTTTGCCTAAAAGATCAAAGGGAATTTCTTCTTTCAACGAGAGAATATAGGGTGATTCTACGCCGCAGCCTTCAGGAACACCTCTTGGGTCTGTAACTTCGTAGAAGGTGGGGGTAAGAGTACGGGAAGAGTCGAGAAGATCCTTGCCGTAGTTGATTTTTGCTTCTGAGGACTCAACGAATCTGACACCGCCGAGTGTACCGAGCTCTCCGTTGAGGATCTTTTCGGGTTCGGCGTACTTTTTAATGTCGACCCAAGCATCACCCGACTCCTGCATAAGGTCGAATGCAACGTGGGGATGGATGATGGCAACGTATTTACCGTCGATGGTGGGCGCGTTCACAGCTTTGAGCTGAGCAGCCGCCTTGAAAACGTCGATAACTCTGAGTTTTGCAGTCTCGTCGAGCATGGAACGGGAGGTGCAGGGAACGTATTCTTTGCCCTTA
>JAZNOI010000035.1:0-16282 GCA_045580755.1 Eubacteriales bacterium
TCAAAGGGAAGCTCAATTGTCTTGTCGAGCCAGGAGGACAGGTGCATAGCATTGGAAAGGGTGAGTCCGTTGATGCCCTCTTTGCCGTTTGCAACAAGGGGAGTACCGTCGAGAATATTGCCTGCGAACGCTTTAAGGACACCGGAGTGAGCCTCGTTTTTGCCGTCGGTCTCGACCTCGAGCTTTTCAAAGGGGATCTTGGGGAAGCCTACCTGAACGGTCTTGCAGTAATTAGACATAGACTCGCCCAGCTTTGTGTATTGAATAGTCTTGCCGTCGGTAACGACTGTACCGAGGTCGCAGGTGATCTCAAGTCTGTTTGTACCGGGAGCGTCGCCGGTAGTCGTTACGAATACGCCGGTAGCGCCGTTTGCAAATTCAAGATAAGCAGTAACGTCGTCTTCAACTTCAATGTCATGCCATTTGCCGATGTGGCAGAAAGCACGAACTTTTGTAGGCATACCGCAAAGCCACTGGAGAAGGTCGAGCTGGTGAGGGCACTGGTTAAGAAGAACGCCGCCGCCTTCGCCTGCCCATGTTGCTCTCCAAGCACCAGAGTCGTAGTAGAACTGTGAACGGAACCAGTCAGTGATGATCCAGTTTACTCTCTTGATCTCGCGGAGAGTGCCGTCGGTAAGCATTTCTTTTATTTTACGGTAAATGCAGTTGGTTCTCTGGTTGAACATCATACCGAAAACAACGTTCGATTCATCTGCAACTTTGTTCATTTCTTTAACCTGTTTGGTGTAAACGCCTGCAGGTTTTTCGCACATAACGTGGAGGCCTTTTTTCATAGCTTTGATAGAAAGCTCTGTGTGGCCGTAGTGGGGAACTGCAACGAGAACTGCATCGACCTTTGCGTTTTCGATGAGATCTGTGCCTTCCGCGAATATTTCAACTGTTTCGGGAAGATTTTCCTTAGCCCACTGTCTGCGAGCTTCGGAGCGGTCAGCAACTGCCGCAAGTTCTATATTTGGAACAAGTCCCTTTACAACGATATTATTGCAATGCGAGGTACCCATATTGCCGATACCTATTACGCCGAGTCTGACTTTTTTCATAATTATTTCTCCTTGTAAATTGTCTGTAAGTAGTCGTAGCTGCGTTTGAGGGCTTCAAAGGGACAGCCGGGTGTTTTATCCTGTTCAACAAACATATAATTTGCGCCGTTTCTTTCGAAAGCTTCGATTACGGGAACAAAGTTGATGTTTCCGTCGCCGATGGAAGCAAAGGTATGGTCGTTGTTGATATCGGGAAGATACATATCTTTCAAGTGTACGCATTCAAGTCTGCCTTTAAGGCTGTCGATCATAGAGCAAATATCGAGACCGGCGTGCTGGAGCCAGTATGTATCTACGATAATGCCCATTTTATCAGCGGGGAATGCTTCGAGCATGTGGTCAAACAACCATTTTCCGTCGTTCATTTTATGGAATTCAAAACTGTGGTGGTGATACATAAACTTTTTGCCTGCAGCACTGATCTTGTCAATGATAGGGCCGAAATCTTCGAAAAACTTGGGGAAATCTTCTTCTGTTCTGTATGCGACAGGCATACTTCCGAGACCGATATATTTACAATTGTAAATATCGTGTTCTTCGATTACTTCATCAATGTTGTTGAGAAGTCTGTCGGGTTTTGTGTGGGTAACGATGATCTCAAGACCGTTTTCGTCACAGATGGATTTGAGAATTTTGGGATCAATGGGGCCGACACCGGAAACTTGAACGGTTTTGTAACCGATTTCCGCTACTTTTTTCAAACCGATTCTGATATCTTCTTCGGTTTTGAGCTGTTCTCTGAGTGTGTAAAGCTGAGCACCTATTCTCATAAAAAGTTTCTCCTTAAGAAATAAAAATAATGTTTATATTTATAAATATTATAACATCGCCCCAAAATCTTTTCAATTGCATATTTCAATATATGTATTGCAAAAATAGCGATTTGGGTGTATAATGTTAAAAAGTGAGGTGAGTGATTTGCTTCAAAGAGACGAAATGAAAACGAAACACATATTTATGCACCATACTGTCGGGGATACGGCAACCCAGGTGTTTGACCTGCATTGCCACAGCCTTTACGAGATATTGTATTTCGAAGACGGGGATGTAGTATACCTTATTGAAGGAAAGGAATACAGACCGAAGCCGTACAGCGTATTGCTCATCGGGCCGAACGTTTTTCACGGTGTCAGAGTTATGAGTACTATGCCGTACAAGAGGTACGTTTTGCACTTTTCCGAAGAGATTGTACCAAAAGAGATAAGAAAAGAACTGTTGTCGTTTTACGGTGCAAACAGCGGCAAGATATATTATGAGAACATAAGCAATTTTGGACTCAGAAGCGGATTTGAGAATATTTTTGATTGCAGAGCCACCCCCGATGAAATAAAAGACATGTCGATCTCGATAGCTGTTCAAGGGCTTTTGTCAAAGCTTTTGTATATGAGTAAAACTGTGGATACGACAGCGCCGAAGGGCAGTGTTCATACGGCGGTTTCGGATATGATCACGTATTTGAATGAAAATATTTGCGCTCCCGTGTCGCTTGATTTTTTGTCGAAAAAGTTTTATATAAGCAAGCATCATCTCAATAAAGTATTCAGAAAAGCCACCGGAACGACAGTCGGAAAATATATCAACTACAAAAGGGTAACTCAGGCTCAACAGCTTATAAACAAGGGATACTCGGCATCCCGTGCCGCCATGGAGTCGGGATTTGGCGATTATTCGTCTTTTTACAGGGCGTATACGAAGCTCCTCGGACACGTTCCGAGCAATGATAAGACATTGTCTGAATAGATATTTTTTGCAAGCTGATCAAAAAAACACAAGAGTATATAAACCGCCTCGACGGAATATAATTTCGTGTGAGGTGGTTTTTTGTTTAACTATAAAAAAGTCGGAATAGTTGTTATGATACTTTTGATGTTGTTTTCACCGTCGGCGGCGGGTTTAATGCTCGACAGCTTTGCTGCCGACGAAAAAGATGATGTGATTACATACGAAAAAAATATAAAGCTCCTTTTGAAGGAAAGCGGAGAGATAATCAATTGCGACTTGAATGAATATGTAAAAAACGTTCTTATGTGCGAATTGCCGCTGGATTTCGAAGATGAAACGGCAAAGGCGCTCGCGATCGCTTTGCGAAGCAGTGTGCTTTACAGAATAGATAACGGTTACGGAAAGAATGAACACGGATCTGCCGACGTGTGCGGCGATCATACCCACTGTTTCGGATATATTTCCGCTTCAGATGTCAAAGAGATGCTCGGCGAAAAAATGTACGGCATCCGTTTTGACAGAATAGAAAAAGCGGTCGAAGAAACGAGATGGAAAGTCTTGCTTTACGAAGAAGAGTGTATCGAGGCGAATTTTTATTACACGACTTTCGGGGTATCCGAAAGCGAGGAATACGGCATGGATATATATGAATGTAATATACTCGCATCAGAGGGGAAAGATCATATTGAGCTACTTAGTATTTTTTACCCGAAAACCGAGGTTTCGAACATTCGTGAATAGGTTAAAAATAGAGAGTGAATATTTGTATAGGTGTTGAAAAACGTAAAAAAATGTGTATAATATATAAAATAGGGAAAATGTCGATCGATACGAAAGGATTTGGATTTCGGCTTTGGAAAGAATAATCATTACCGAGGGTGTGACCCTGAACGTTGTAAAAACTGATAAGTTCAAAACGGGTTATCTTTCGTTTAACTTTATTACGCCGTTGAAAAAAGAAACGGCATCGCTGTATTCGTTGGTACCGCAGGTGCTTATGCGCGGAACAAGAAAACATAAGGATACGGCAAGCTTAAAAATTGCACTTGACGACCTTTATGCCGCTTCTGTGGAAGAAAGGGTTTTCAGACGCGGAGAAAATCAGATATGCGGACTGAATGCAAGCTGGATCTCGGATAAATATTCAATTGACGGCACCGAGGTCACTCAGGGAACGCTGGATATAATAAACGAGCTGTTGTTTGATCCTTATACTGAAAACGGTGTTTTTTCGCTCGGCTACGTTGAAACCGAAAAGCGAAATCATATAGACGATATAAAAGCCATAATCAACAACAAAAACGGCTATGCAGTAAGACGTTGTCAGGATGAAATGTGCAAGGACGAGCCGTTCGGAATATGGGAATACGGTGATATTGAAAGTGTGAGCGCCATTACTCCCGAAGGGCTTTTTGAGGCATACAAAGAGTGGCTTTCGACTGCACGAATAGAGATTTTTTACGTTGGTGATTATGACGTTGATCTTCTTTCCGGAAGAATCAAGAAGATGTTTGAACAAGCGAGCCGTAACTATACCAAACAGCAAAAGACACTCGTTATAAAGGACGTAAAAGAAGTAAAAGAGATCACAGAAAAGTGCGCCGCATCGCAGGGCAAGCTGTCTCTCGGTTTTAGGCTCGGATGCGCTGTCGGTGAAGAGGGGTACAGAGCTTTTCCGCTTTTTGTGGAAATGTATGCCAATTCCCCCGTCAGCAAGCTATTTATGAATGTGAGAGAAAGATTGAGTCTTTGTTACTATTGCCGGGCTATACCTGACGGTATAAAGGGAATAATGGTAGTTACGAGCGGTATTGAGGTTTCTGACAAGGAAAAGGCGCAGAACGAGATATTGGCTCAGCTTGACAACGTAAGACAGGGAAAAATAACCGATGAAGAGATCGGGCTTGCAAAAAAATCACTGAAGAACGCTTATAACGAAATATATGATAATCCCGCATCGCTCGAGGGGTGGTATCTGACGCGGATACTGTCGGAACAGTACAAAGATCCGGACGTTGTGTGTGAGGAGATTCTGAGCGTAACGAAAGAAGATATAATCAAGGCGGCAAATAACGTAAAACTTGACACCGTATACTTTCTTGAGGGTACGCTGAAAGGAGAGAAAGAGGACGCAGATGAATAGGTATACCGTAAAGACCAATGATTTTTTGGGAGAGAGTTATACGAAGATCTGCCACGAAAGCGGACTTGACATTTACGTTTTCCCCAAGAAGATGACGACGACATTTGCCGTATTCGGAACGAAATACGGCTCGATAGACAATAAATTCAGGATCAAGGGCGAAAAAGAATATACTTGCGTGCCAAACGGAATAGCGCACTTTCTGGAGCATAAGCTTTTTGATAACGAAAACGGACCCGATACGTTTTCGAGGTACGCTGAAACGGGAGCGAATGCAAACGCTTTTACCTCGTTTGAAAAGACGGCATATCTGTTTTCATGTACCGAAAACGTGAAAGAATCACTCGAGATACTTCTTGATTTTGTTACAAAGCCTTATTTTACCGACAAAACGGTTGAAAAAGAACAGGGCATAATAGCTCAGGAAATAAGGATGGGTGAAGATAACCCCGCGAGAGTGCTTTTTTTCAATCTGATGGACGCTTTGTATGAGAAACACCCGGTAAAGATCAGCATAGCGGGAACGGTGGATTCGATTGCAAAGATAGATGCAAAAACGCTTTACAAATGCTATAACACGTTCTATAATCTGAACAATATGGTTCTCTGTGTTTGCGGAGACGTTGATGTAGAAACCGTATGCTCGGTTGCGGACAGGGTGTTGGAAAAATCGCCCGAATGTGAGATAGAACGTTGTTTTGAGCCCGAGCTTGATATTGTTTCAAAGAGCAGGATCAACAAAAATATGCTCGTTTCAAAACCGTTGTTTGATATTGGTATAAAGGATAACAGGATACCGAAAGAGCCTATCGAAAGACTGAAAAAAGCAGCGGGTATGGCAGTTTTAAACGAGATGCTTTTCAGCAAGAGCAGCAAGATATTCAACGAGCTTTATGACGAAGGCTTGATATCCGGCAGTCTTGATTACTGCTATACGATGAGTGAGAGCTTTGCTTTTAACGAGATATCCGGAGAGGGAGACGATCCCGAAAAAGTGTATACCAAGATATCCGATTATATCACCGAAGTGCGCGAAAAAGGTCTCTGCGAGGGTGAATACGAAAGATGCAAAAAGGTGATATTTGCCGATTTTATAAAAGGCTTTGACAGCACCGAGGATATTGCCTGCGAGTTGATGAGCTATATTTTTGAGGGCTGTGATATATTCGATTATGCAGACGTTATAAGAGAACTGACTTTTGATGACGTTTGCACCTTGTTGAACGAAATGTTTGACGAGAGCTTTTTTGCGATGTCGACGGTTCGTCCGATCGAAGAATGATATTTTGAATTATTAAATAACGAGGATGTGTAAAAATGGAACACGTTGTTTCTTTTCCCGGTCTCGGAATAGGCGAGATTGAGCTTAACAAGACGGCATTTACCATATTCGGCAGAGACGTTGCGTGGTATGGTGTGATCATTACTTTCGGTATAATTCTTGCTGTTTTGTACGTGATGAACAGAGCAAAGTACGAGGGAATAAAAGAGGACGATATACTTGATTACGCACTTTTTGTGATTCCGATATCGATCATCGGCGCAAGAGTGTTCTATGTGCTGACGACGCTCGATCAGTATGACAGTTTCTACGATATGATCGCTATATGGGAGGGCGGACTTGCCATATACGGAGCGATAATCGCAGGGGCTTTGACCTCTCTTGTTATCTCGCGTTTCAAGAAAACGAATATATTAAAGCTTTACGATATGCTTTGTCCCGCCGTAATGATAGGTCAGATGCTTGGCCGTTGGGGCAATTTTATGAATATCGAGGCTTTCGGCGGACCTACGAACGGCTTGTTCAGAATGTGCTCACCCGTCGTAACAAGCGACTTTTTGCGTAAAGGTCTTGTTACGGCAGAGCAGATGGCAGACTTGAATTCGGGCGTTTTGGGCGCGCACCCGACGTTTTTCTATGAATCAATGTGGAGCTTGCTCGGTTTTCTGCTTATTAATGCGTATTACAAGAGAAAGAAGTATCACGGAGAGGTGTTCTTTATGTACATAACGTGGTACGGTTTCGGCAGATTCTGGATAGAAGGCTTGCGTACCGACTCGCTTTACGTTGGACCGATTAGAATTTCACAGCTTATAGGAATCGTTTGTGCTATTGTTGGCGGCGCGTTTCTTGTTATAAATTATTTCAAAAAGGTCAAGGGTGCACAGCCTATTCTTGTTGCTGAAGGCAGAGTGGACGAAAAAGGCAAGTTTATAAAGACCGAAAAGACCGAAGAAGCTGAAGCTGATTTAAAAGAAGAAAAAACAGATAAAACAGATAAAGAGGGAAAAGACAATGGCAAAGATAATTGACGGAAAAGCTATATCGGCAGCAATAAGACTTGAGATTGCTGAAGAAGTTGCAAAGATGAAGGAAGAAAAGGGAAGAGTTCCCGGACTTGCGGTTATTATCGTAGGTCAGGATCCCGCGTCTCAGGTTTACGTAAGAAATAAGGCGAAAGACTGCGAGGAAACGGGAATATATTCAGAGGTTCACGCACTCCCCGAGAATACTACCGAAGAAGAGCTTTTGGCACTCGTTCATAAACTTAATAACGACGATAATATACACGGTATAATAGTTCAGCTTCCTTTGCCTAAGCATTTGGATTCCGATCTTATAATCAATAATATCGACGTAAAAAAGGACGTTGATGCATTTCACCCTTATAACGTAGGAAAGATAATGATAGGCGATTACGAGCTTTTACCTTGCACTCCCGCGGGTGTTATGGAGCTTCTTGAAAGAAGTAACATCGAGGTATCGGGCAAAAATTGCGTCGTTGTCGGAAGAAGCAATATCGTGGGCAAGCCCCAGGCTATGATGCTTTTGCATAAGAACGGAACTGTTACCGTCTGTCACAGCAAAACGAAGGATCTGGTAGAAAAATGCCGCGAAGCAGATATTCTTGTTGTTGCGATCGGCAGAGCAAAGTTTATTACGGGCGATATGATAAAAGAGGGCGCCGTTGTGATAGATGTCGGTATGTGCAGAGATGAAAACGGAAAGCTCTGCGGAGACGTTGATTACGAGTCGGCAGAGAAAAAGGCTTCTTATATAACCCCCGTTCCCGGCGGCGTTGGCCCGATGACCCGCGTAATGCTCTTGAAAAATACGCTTTCTGCCGCAAAAAAGAAGATAAAATAACCTGTCTCGGACGGCAGAAAAGAAGAGTTTCAAGATTTATTAAATTTGCATAAAAAATTATGAAAATATTGTCAAAAAACACTTGACAAATCAGCGCGCAAAGTGCTATAATATACTGCCGCATAATGTATAGGTCGTAAATAATGCTTTGGAAACAGAGCGTTTACCTATATTAGCGAGATTAAAAAGGAAGAGAGGTGCTTTTCGTGTTTGCAGTTATCGAAACAGGCGGAAAGCAGTATAAGGTCACAGAAGGTGACATCCTTTTCATTGAAAAACTTGGTGTTGAAGACGGAGAAAAAGTTACTTTTGATAAAGTAATGGCTTTGTCTGACGGTGAAAAGACAACAGTTGGCGCTCCTTACGTTGAGGGTGCTGCGGTTACTGCTAATGTAATCAAATCCGGTAAGGGTAAGAAAGTTCTTGTTATGACGTACAAGTCAAAGAAGAACGAGAAAAAGAAACAGGGTCACAGACAGCCTTACACCAAGGTACAGATTGAAAAGATCAATGGCTAAGGCATGATTAAGTTTACTTTTTTCAAACGTGATGGAGTTTATTACGGCTTTGAAGAAAAGGGTCACGCAGGATATGCTGAATCGGGCGACGATATAGTATGCTCGGCAGTGTCGGCGATGACTATGCTTATAATAAATGCCATCGAAGTAGCGTACGCATCGGATGTCGAGTATACGATAGACGAAGATACGACCGACATAAAAGTCGTAGCAAGAGGCGCTCTGTCCGAGTTTGAGGCAGATGAGAAAAAGCGATTTGCCATATCCGGTCTTATCGAAGCATATTATTTACAGTTAAACGATATGCTTGAAGAGTATTACGACTATCTCGATATATCCGAACAAGAAGATTAACATCAAAAAGAGGTGTAAATAACAATGTTGAGAATCAGTTTGCAGTTTTTCGCACACAAAAAAGGTGTTGGTTCTACAAAGAACGGCAGAGACAGTGAGTCCAAGAGACTTGGTGTTAAAGCAGCTGACGGTCAGACTGTAACCGCAGGCAGCATTATCGTTCGCCAGAGAGGAACACACATTCGTCCCGGCGTAAACGTTGGAATCGGAACAGACGACACTTTGTTTGCATTGATCGGCGGAAAAGTTAAATTTGAAAAGAAAGCACAGGGCAGAAAATACGCAAGTGTTTATGCTGACTAATTTTGCTTAAAAACAGTACGGTATTTCCTGCAAAGGGAATACCGTTGTTTTGTATCTGTTTTCATCTGATACAAAAAGTGTAAAACGATATAAAAAGGAGAGAAGAATAATGAAGATACTCGTAACGGGCGGAACAGGCTATATAGGATCAAATACCGTTGTATTGCTTCTGAATGCGGGATATGAGGTCGTAATCGTAGACAACCTTTACAATTCGCAGATCGAGGTCGTAGACAAGATAAAGAAGGTAACCGGAAAAGACGTTGCATTCTATAAGACTGACATTCTTGACAGAGAAGGTCTTGAAAAGGTGTTTAGCGAACATAAGATCGATGCAGTAATTCATTTTGCAGGACTTAAGGCTGTCGGAGAATCTGTTGCAAAGCCTATTTTCTATTATCACAATAATATTGAAGGAACACTTGCGCTCTGTGAGGTCATGGCTGCACACGGATGCAAGTCGATCGTGTTCAGCTCTTCGGCAACAGTATACGGAAAACCCGAAAGCGTGCCGATAAGAGAGGATTTCCCGCTCAGCACTACAAACCCATACGGAAGCACAAAACTTATGATAGAGCAGATCCTTCAGGATCTGTACGTGTCTGACAACGAGTGGAACATCACCATTCTCAGATATTTCAATCCCATAGGTGCAGACGAAACGGGAACGTTCGGTGAAAACCCCAACGGAATTCCGAACAATCTTATGCCCTATATAGTAAAGGTTGCAAACAAAGAGCTTCCTCACCTTAACGTATTCGGAGACGATTACGATACGGTAGACGGAACGGGTGTAAGAGACTACATTCACGTTGTAGACCTTGCAAACGGACACTTGAAGGCGCTTGATAAGCTTAACGGAGTAAATATCTACAACCTCGGAACAGGTAACGGATATTCCGTGCTTCAGCTTGTAAAGGCTTTTGAGGAACAGAACGGAATCGAAGTACCCTACAAGATAGCTCCCAGACGTCCCGGTGATATTGCCGAGTGTTATGCAGATCCCGCCAAGGCTTATAATGAGCTTGGCTGGAAGGCAGAGAGAGACGTTGTTGATATGGTAAAGAGCGCTTGGAATTTCTGCGTAAAGAATTTTAAATAAAAAATGCACGAAAGGGCATTTTTTATTTATGTTTTTTATATTTCTTTTGCCAAAGTTTCAAGGAAAGTAACCATTCTGTTGATGTATGGAGCTATTTCGTCTTTGTAGATAAATTCAACGCGCTTATGACCTCCCGAGCCGACAGTGCCAAGATGGTCGAGCGTAGGAACGCCCTCGTTTGACGTAATATTACCGTCAGAACAACCGCCCTTCATATCATTAATCTTGAGTTCCAAACCGAGAGAAGCGTAAGCTTTTTTTGCAATCTCAAGATACTTTTCTGTTTTTTCGTTTGGAAGCATAGGATCTTTGAGTGCCTGGGTTTCAATATCAACTGTAACACCCTCAACGAGCGGATTCTCTTTGAGCTCCTTCATTTTGTTTTCGAAAAGAACGCGCTGTTCTTTGCTGGTAATCCTTATGTTTACCGAGAGTTCGGCAGTGTCGGGAACGACGTTTACAGCGTGTCCGCTGTTTGCGATACCCGAGTTTACGGACAAGCCGGTTTCTTTGTTGTTAAGTTTATAAAGCTCGACGATCCATCTTCCCATTTCGACAAGTGCGTTTGCATTAGGCTGAACAAGGATTTGTCCGGCGTGGCAAGCAAGGCCGTGAAAGGTGATCTTGTATGTTCCGGAGCCTTTTCTCATCGTCGAGAGCGTGCCGTCGTTTTTGCCGCCCTCCATAATGAGAGCAAGGTCGATCTTTTTGCAGAGCTCTTTTGTGAGTGATTCGGAATATCTGCTTGAAAGCTCTTCATCGGTGTTCATAAAAATTCCGATTGAAAGCTTGTCGAGCGTTTCTTGACTGAGTTCTTTAACAATGTAGAGCATACCGAGGGTGCTGGTTTTCATATCGGAAATGCCGGGGCCATGGATAAGTCCGTCTTCTTCGTGATATGGATAGTTTTTTGAATAATCAACCGGTTGAACGGTGTCGATGTGTCCCATCATTATTACGTCGTATTTTTCGGGGTTTTCTTTGTTGCTGATCTCAAGGTAGTCGCCCGTAAGGTCGTTGAAATGGTGGCGTTTAACGTATAATCCCTGTTTTTTTGCAAGATCAGACAGAAGATCAACGCATTTATTGAGTCCGACGGGATCGTACGAGTTACTGTCGGTGTTTACCAGTGTTTCGAGGTTTTTAAGAAAATCGTTTAAATCAAACATTTTATCTCTCCGTTATAATAATATTATATTTATATTAACTATTTACGTGAAGCAATTTCTTCAACGAGCGCTTTCATACGCATAATGCAGGGTTCAACGTCGCTTAAGTGTACCTTTTCATTCGGTGTATGACCGCCCAAGGCGAGAGGACCCAAACTGTCGATGCAACGCGTTCCCATATCGGCAATAATGTTTCCGTCCGAGCATCCGCCGCGAATGGGGTAGAGTTCAAATTTCTGACCGATCGAAGCAAAAACTTTTTTTACTCTTTCTATGTATTCGTCCATTCCGGGAGCAGGGAGCATAGGATAGTTCTTTGAGATTATTTCAACCTCGCTCGTAACGCCTTCGATCATAGGATTCTCGCCGAGTTCTTTCATTTTGTTTTCGAAAAGATCGTACTGAGACTTTTCGACGACGCGAATATTTACCGAGAGCTCGGCGTAGTCGGGAACGACATTTGTAACCTTTCCTCCGTTCGCGATGGCTATATTTACGGAGAAAAGCTTTTCTCTGTCGTTAAGTGCGTGTAATTCCGTCGCCCATCTGCACATTTCAACAACTGCATTTGCAGTAAAATAGTCGAAAATATATCCGGAATGTCCGGGAACGCCCTTGAATTTGATCTTATAAGTGCCAGAACCTTTTCTCTTGTTTGTATAAGTGCCCTCGTTCCCGGTAGATTCCATTACGAAGGCGTAGTCGCTCTTTTTAGCCATTTGCTGTGTCAAAGGTCTGGAGTAACGGCTGGTTATCTCTTCGTCGCAATTGAAGATCAGTCCGATGGAAAGCTTATTTTTTGTTTCCTCGTCGAGTTCTTTTAACGTGTATAGACTGCATAGACCGCCGGCTTTCATATCGCACGTTCCTGGACCGTAAGCGTATTGTTCATCATACGAAAAAGGACACTCTTTGGCAAATCCTACGGGTTGAACGGTGTCAAGGTGGCTCATAAACATTACGTCGTAGTGTTCGGCATCTTTGACGTTGCTTATTTCAAGGTAGTCGGCAGACAAGTCGGAGGTATGATGTCTTTTTACATATAGACCCATATCAAGCGCGATCTTTTCGATCGCACACACAATTTCCGATAATCCTTTCGGATCGTACGAGTTGCTGTCGATGTTTACCAAGGTTTCCAGATCTTTTAAATAATCTTTTAGGTCAAACATAAATTATATCCTCCGCTCAAAAATTTCATTTTATCAAGTATATCATTTTTAAAAATATATGTCAACAAAACTTGCACAAAACCGAATAATATGATAAAATAAGGCATCCATATTGAAAGAGGTAATGTTTATGGCAACGGTCGTATTAAACGCCTACCGTGTTGAAGAGATGGGGTTTCGGAATGTTCTTGACAGCGGAGCACAGATAAAACTTGAAAATAAATATTCATTTAACGTTAATTATACCCAGCCCGGTAAATGCGTAGGAGTTTTTTCGGTCGAGGTATATGATAAGAATAATCAAGATAAATTTTATGCGAAAACGAAGATCGTCGCTTTTTATTCATATTCCGAGGGAATGGAAAAGGATGTCATTCACAGGAAGGCTTTCAAAGAGGTTTTTCCTTATGCTAAAGCCATTATAACGACGATAACGTCAAACGGCGGCGTACCTCCGATCATTTTGCCGGCAGTTGATATCGAGTCGCAAAGTATATATAGGTTTGAACTTGGAAATAAATGAAAAATAAATGACCGCATACTGTTTTGTATGCGGTCGTTTTGTTTATTTTTGTGTCAGAGCACGAAGACTGTCCATTCTTTTGTCGAGCTCGGCACTTAGATGTGCACAGTACAAAAGTTCGTCTGCCATTTCTTTTGTATACTCGGAATTCTTTTTGTATCTAAGCTGGTGTTCGAGACTTGCCCAAACGTCCATAGCGATCGTTCTGAGCTGTATTTCGACTTTCATCTGCTTTTTTTCCCGAGCAAGAAAGATTGGAACAGTAATGATCAAGTGGAGGCTTCTGTAGCCGTTCGGCTTGGGGTTTTTGATATAGTCTTTCATGGATACAAGGGTGATGTCGTCTTGTTGGAGAAGGGCATCGGCAAGCATGTATACGTCGTCAGGGAATGAACAAACGACTCGAACGCCGGCGATGTCGTTCAAATATTCTTCGATCGAGGTGAGATCAAAGGGGAGGTTTTGTCTTTCAAGCTTTTCTTTAATGCTTTGAAAACTCTTTAAACGGGATTTTATGTCGTTTATCGGATTTCTGTCATGCTGAAGACTGAATTCAACGTCGAGTACGTTAAGTTTAGTTTCTATTTCCATCATGGCACAACGATAGTATGCCATAAGCTTTGTGAAATCGTAGATCCTCGGTCTCGATATTTCTGCCAGCTTATCATTGAAAAAGTTTCTGATCTTTTCTTTATCGAGGTTTTCTTTTTCGAGATAGAGCTCTATTTCTTTTTGGAGAGAGTTTTCGTTTTCCATACAGATCCTTTCAAAAATATGCAAATGAAGCTTAGACGATCAGCCGTTCGACACCATATCGTATACCAAATAATTGCCGTTTACGTTTTTGAAATAAAGAGTGAAGTCGAGTTTGAATTCGTGAGGCTCGTTATAAGTTCTGTATACTATATGAGAACTTGTGAATCTGACTGAGAATGTGTTTTCGTCGAAAACGTAGTATTCTTTTACTTCATTATCCTTGAATTCATAGCCTACGTGAGGTGTGTACCACTTGTTTTCGGTAGATGCAATGTTCTGGAAGAGCTTTGAGCTTCTGTCGAGATAGTCATCAAGATTGTAGATGGTTGCATCAAGCGTCATATATCTTGAATAGGTTTGCGCCGCATCCGTTGCAAGCTTTGTAATATCCTCGGTGAGCGTGTCGTATGTTATTTGTTCTATGAACATTTCTTTTTCTTCATCGTATACAAGCGCGCTCTCGTTTCCGTGTCTGTCAACGGTTTTTAGTGTGGGAGCAAGGAGAAGATCGTCTATGTAATATTCTCTGTTTAGTATACCCGTAACGCCTTCGGGGAGGTGCTCGCACGACTCCGTGGTTATATCGTCTTTTGTAATATACGAATCCTGAACGGGTTTTCCGTTAAGATATAGTGTACTCGTCTTATAGATCTTGATTCCAACAGACTGATCTTTCGTATAGAACGTTGTGACCGTATCAAGTGCCCACGTGTCTTCGGGTGTAGCGGGATTATCGGTTTTTTTGAGAGTGAACTCAGCAAATTTAACGTCATCCGCTTTGACCGAATACTTCTTGTTGCCGCTCGTTCCTGCGGAAAGTGATGTGTATACGATTTCCTTTCCTTCGGTGCAAGATTTCATATATTTTACGAAATCCTCTTTTGTTTCGAATTCGGACAACTCGATCGACTGCATATCGTACATTCTTTCGAAATCGCAGGGAACAAAAAGTTCGTTGAATACATCTTCTGCCTCGTATTTTTCGAGAGATCTTTCGTATTCGTCGAGCGATCCCTTAAGAATGTTCATTACTACGAATATTCCGACTATAATTGCAATTACGAACAAGGCGTAAATGCTGTAAAAAACTATTGTACAAACGTTTATTTTTTTGTTTTTCTTCTGTTTTACGTTACTCATAATGCCATCACTCCTTTACCATAAAGAACGTGGGCATTTTTCTGGGCCCATAGAGAGAAGAGCTGACGTTGATAGGTTCGCCCTTGTAATACATGTGTGTTGAAGAGCCGCCGTCGAGGTTTGCAGCGTTGACAGCGCCGTATTCAACCATAATGTTTATGAGATCTGCGTAAGTAGCACCGAGGCTGGAAGGCATTCTGCCGTCAACGCATAGAAAGATGACCGCGCCGTCGGCACGTTGACCGATGGCGGTACGGGGGTTAAGGCTTCCGCCTGCACCCGTAACCTGAGCGGGTTCACCATTTACGATAAGAAGGGGACCGAAGCAGACGCAATCGCGGATTCCCGCGTTGAGTGCCTGTTGTCCGGTCATATTTCCGACCATAAGAACGTTGTCGTTGTTAAAACCTATAACACCGTTGTAGAACGTGTTTCTGTTGCCCCAAAGGAGCTTGCCTTTTGATATGGTAAGACCGATCGGGATACTTCCGTCTCCGTTTCCGCCAAGGTCGGGGAACCCTCCGGCGTTAATTGCGGCAACGGCGTTTTCTTTTTCGATAGCTTCAAAGATCTTAAGTCCGGGCTGTCCGTTTTGGAAGTTGCTCGAAGTGCCTACGTATACTCTCGACGGATCACGGATGATCATAACGTAACCTCGGTATGTGTCGCCCTTGACGTTTATAAGCTTGATACCGTCGGGGTAGTCCTTCCATTCGTCCTCGACTTCGGGATCGTCTGTTTGAGGAGGAATAACGATAAGTCCGGGGTCTGTTATCTCATCGGATTCAACAAGAGAATTCGCCTGAACGATCTTGTCTACTTCGTCTTTTGAGAAAAACAGTCTGGGTACCCATTTTGCAGCACTCATTTCGAGGGTAGACATAACGAGTTTATCTCTCGCGGTAGGGCTGGGGCCTTTAAATACTACGTAACATATTCCGTGCAACGCGGCAACTGCTAAGAATAGCAGAGTAAATATACAAAGAAGCGTACGCCTGATTACTTTGCCCAGTGTACCCTTATTTTTATGAGGTCGTCTTTTCTTTAGATTTTTCATAGTGTATTCCGTTCTTTTTTATGTAATATCGTGTTGTAATCACTCAAATTTTATTTTACCACATTTGATCCCATAAAAGCAAGCGTTTACGAGAATATGTAACAAAAAAGATAT
>JAZNOI010000036.1:0-3958 GCA_045580755.1 Eubacteriales bacterium
CCTCTCGTACCTGTTTCAGAAACTCTTAAGGGCAAGCTTCCTCAATCCAAGATAGTAACGACTGCGGCAGACGGATACAGCTCATACGGAAACCAGATAGGTCTTGCGACCGGTATGGTCAATGAAATATATCATCCTAACTACGTTGCAAAGAGACTTGAGATAGGTGCGGTCGTCGGCGCTGCTCCCGCAGAAAACGTAATCAGAGAAGTTCCCGAAGACGGAGACGTTGTAATACTTCTCGGCGGAAGAACGGGACGCGACGGTTGCGGCGGTGCAACGGGGTCGTCCAAGGCACATACGGCAGAATCGCTCGTTAAGTGCGGAGCCGAGGTTCAGAAGGGTAACCCCCCTGAAGAAAGAAAGCTTCAGAGACTCTTCCGTTCAAAAGAGGCAACGAGACTTATCCGCCGTTGTAATGACTTCGGTGCAGGCGGTATATCGGTTGCGATCGGCGAACTTGCAGACGGACTTGATATAGATCTTTCAAAGGTACCGAAGAAATACGAAGGTCTCGACGGAACCGAACTTGCAATATCCGAATCACAGGAAAGAATGGCTGTTGTTGTCAGAGCGAAGGATGCTGAGAAATTTATGCAGCTCGCTTTGAATGAAAACCTTGAATCCACGGTCGTTGCAAGAGTAACCGAAGAAAAGAGACTCAGAATGCACTGGAACGGCAAGACTACCGTTGACCTTTCCCGTGAGTTCCTTAACTCTAACGGCGCTGAAAAGCATACGGAGATCGCGGTAGAAAAGGCTGACAGCAGCGATATATTTGAAGTGTCTTCTGCAATTCATGCAAAAGAAAGTGCAAAAGACAGCTTCTATTCACTTGTATCCGACCTCAACGTATGCTCGCAGAGAGGCCTTGTAAGCAGATTTGACTCGTCTATCGGTGCGGGAAGCGTTGTAATGCCGTACGGCGGAAAAACGCAGTCGACAGCTCCTCAGTTTATGGCTGCAAAACTGCCCGTCCTTAAGGGTGAAACGAACACCGTTTCCGTAATGGCGTACGGTTATAACCCCATGATCGCCGAAAAGAGCCCCTACCACAGCGCGCTTTATGCTGTAACAGAAAGCGTTTCCAGAATGGTTGCGGCAGGCGTTCCTTACGAAGACTGCTATCTCACGTTCCAGGAATATTTTGAAAGAACAAACAACAAGCCTGAAAGATGGGGTAAGCCTTTTGCGGCGTTGCTCGGTGCATTTAAGGCACAGACATCGCTCGGACTTGCGGCGATCGGCGGCAAGGACAGTATGAGCGGAACGTTTGAAAAGATCGACGTTCCTCCGACGCTCGTATCGTTTGCATGCGCTGCTACGAAGTTGCAAAATATAACCACTCCCGAATTTAAGGGCGCAAATAACAACGTATACCTCGTTTCCCCCGATTACGATGAAAACGGAATCGTTTGTTTTGAATCGCTCAAGAAGATTTATTCATACGTTCATTCTCTTATTACCGAAAAGAAGGCAAAAGCAATTTACACATTAGGCTTCGGCGGAATTGCCGAAGGTATTGCAAAGATGACCTTTGGTAACGAGATCGGATTTGAGTTTGCAGAAAAAGCAGATATGAAGTGCCTTCTTAAAACTGCGTACGGCTCGTTTATTATTGAAACAGAGGGCGAGCTCGAGGGTAAAAAGCTCGGCAAGACGCTCGAAGACGCTGTTATCAAAATCAACGGCGAGACTATATGCGTAAAAGATCTCAAGGCTGCTTGGGAAGCACCTTTGCTTAAAGTGTTCCCGACTGAAGCTAAGGGTGTCGGCAAAGAAGTAACCGAAAAATTTGCATACACCGAGAGAAACACGGTAAGACCGCTTATTAAATTTGCAAGACCCAAGGTCATTATCCCCGTATTCCCCGGAACTAACTGTGAATACGATACGGCAAGAGCGTTTGAAAGAGCAGGGGCTGAGGCAGAGATATTCGTGCTCCGCAACCTCAATTCCGACGTTCTCACACAGTCTATAAAGGAATTTGCGGAAAAGATCAACGGTTCTCAGATCTTGATGCTTCCCGGTGGTTTCTCCGGCGGCGACGAGCCCGACGGTTCAGGTAAATTTATAACCGCAGTACTCCGCAACTCTTTGGTTAAGGAAGCGGTTACGAATCTTATAGAAAACAGAGACGGACTTATGCTCGGTATTTGTAACGGATTCCAGGCGTTGGTCAAATCGGGACTTTTGCCCTACGGAAAGATAATGGATACGATGGAAAGCGATAGTCCTACATTGACGTTTAACGCGATCGGCAGACATCAGTCTCAGATGGTACAGACACGCATTTCGTCCGTTAAATCGCCTTGGTTTGCAAATGTGAATACGGGCGACGTACACACCGTGCCGATAAGCCACGGTGAAGGTAAATTTACCGCTCCCGAAGCTGTGATCAGAAAACTCGTTGAAAACGGTCAGATCGCAACCCAGTACGTAGACGAACAGGGACGTCCCACTATGGATATTACGTTTAACCCCAATGCGTCTGACTACGCTATCGAGGGTATCACCAGCCCTGACGGAAGAATTCTCGGTAAGATGGCACACAGCGAACGTATAGGTAACGGCGTTGCAATAAACGTTCCCGGTGAACAGGATCAGAAGATATTCCTTTCGGGTGTCGAATACTTCAAATAATTGAATAGCTAAATAATAACGAGAGAGAGCGTTTGCGGAAGCACACACTCTCTCTGTTGTATTCAACAATAAAAAGGATATACGGTGTCTTGCCGTATATCCTTTTTATTGTTTTTTGCCGTATGACAGACTCTGTCTTTTAACCAAAGCCGTTCGTTTTGCATAGAATATCATAGAATACAAACAAAAAGTATTGAAAGGGAGATCATTAATGCAAAACGAGAAAAAATATTTTGCCTCGGCAAATACCGAAAAAGGTTTTATTTCATATTATAGCGAGATATACGGAAATCTCGAAAGATTATACGTTATAAAGGGAGGTCCTGGAACGGGAAAATCTCATTTTATTCGCAGTGTTGCTGATGAAGCTGAAAAAAACGGATACAGTTTGGAGTATTTTTATTGCTCATCCGATCCTTTGTCTCTTGACGGCATAATAATAAAAGAGTTGCAAACGGGGGTAATAGACGGAACAGCTCCTCACATATACGAGCCGTGTTGCCCGGGAGTAACCGATAAGATAGTGAATCTGGGCGATAACTGGGACGAAAGTGCTCTTAAAGTCAACGCAAAAGAGATACGAGAATTGACGCATACAAAAGATTCGCTTTACAATAACGCGTACAACTATTTGGGCGCGGCGGGCAGGATCGAGTCGGAGATCAGAATGTTTAACAGACGTGCAATACTGTTTGAAAAGATGCAGGGGGCGGCAAACAGACTTGCTAAGAGCTGGAAGAACGGAAAAGGCTTTTATAAGAAGATCAGACCGATAGAGGGGATATCACATACGGGAAGGATAGTATACGATACTTATTTAAAAAACGCCGAGAATGCTTTTGTTGTAAAAGATCGGTACGGGATAGGTTACGTATATTTGGATATGCTGCTTGATATTGCAAAGAGAAAATCGCTTTTTACCGTATACAGTCCGGGGGCTACTGATACTTCAAATGCAGTTGCTCTGTATTTTCCCGAAATATCATTTGCTTTTGTAATATGCGATGATGACGGTCGGAATTACAGGCAAATAAATATGGACAGATTCGTAGATATAGATATTCTGAGAATGAATAAGCAGAAAAACAGATTTGCAAGACGGTGTTTGAGCTCGTTATACGAGGGAGCGCAAAAGACCCTTGACGAGATATTTGAGAAACACGCACTTCTCGAAAAATACTATGCGGAGGCAATGGATTTTTCAAGAAATGCGTTGCTTGAAAACAAGGTTAAACAGGAGATATTTTTATAAAATAAATGGGTATACGCATTAAAACGTATACCCGATTTTTATTTTCTCACAGGATAAAACACA
>JAZNOI010000037.1:0-2124 GCA_045580755.1 Eubacteriales bacterium
TGTGTCTCAGGATCTCTTTCGGGGTCCATAATGAACACTACTCTGTCACTTGCGGGAACGAGTGTGTTGGGGTCGATCATCTCTGCTTCAGCAGCGGAAGGAACCAACGCAAACATCGTCGCGATAAGTGCAACAGATAGTGCTACAACAAAAAGTTTCGCGAATTTTTTCATAACTTTTCTCCTTTTTATATTACGAATTAAAAGTAATTCATATTTATATCTTCATTCTACACCATATATTCGTTTTTTGCAACACATTTTTTTCGTTTTGTGGATATTCTACATATTGATTTGTCTATATTTAATAACCACGCATAAGAGGTCTAACGCAAAAAAACTCTCCGAAAGCTTCGGAGAGTTTTTATTGTCAATTTGTATTCAGCCGATTATTTAGCAGCCTTTTTCTTCATAAGAACTACTACAACAACTGCTGCAACTGCAACAACTGCTACAACACCGAGGATAATCCAGAGTGTCATATCGCCACCGTTACCGCCGTCATTTGCGGGAGCCGTGGTTTCGGGAGAAGTTGTTTCGGGTTTAGCTGTCGTTACGGGAGCCTTCGTTGTATCTTCAACCTCAGGAGCCTTCGTTGTATCGTCAGATACGGGAGGAAGTGTAACTTCATCGGTATCTTCGGGAATAACAGGAGGATGATCTTCAGCGAGCTTCTTCAATTCTTCAACAGACATACCTTCGGGAAGCTTAACTTCTTTGAACTCTGTTACCATAGCAACAGCATAAGCGAGTTCGAGCTTTTCGCCGGTCCAGCCGGAGAAGTCAACGGAAGAGAATGCGGGAGCATTGCCTGTATTTGTGATATCCTGATCGTTGATGGACCAAACCTGTTTGAAGTCACCACCGTTGATCTTGATGGTAACGGTACCGTCAGTATTTGTGAGACCTGTAGGACCAACGCCGTTGATGTCGCACATAAATACACCGCCGTTGATAGTAACGTTTACGTTACCGCTGAAAGGAGATGTAGCGCCAACGGAACCGGAAACTACGCCGAGAACCTCTGTTGTACCTTCAATTGTAAGGTTAGTGGTTGTTGTGCCTTCCATACCGGCAGAAGCAACTGTTCCCCACATACCGCCGCAGATCTTGTTATAAGTACCGGACTTAACAAGAAGTGTGGGGTTTTCGCTTGTGCTCTTTGCATATCTGTGACCTGCTGCAAGGCTTACATAGTTGGGAGCGATACCTTCAAAGATGTCGAGATCCGAAGGATAGCATTTTACGCCTTCGCCGACGAGAGTGCAGTATTCGTCAAATGTTACGCAACGGTCTGTACCTGTTGTTTCGAAATCGATATTTTCCCAGATAGAAGAACCGAGGATAGAAAGCATAGCGGGAGTTTCGATCGTGATCTTAGCTCCGTTTGTTTCACGGTAGTCAACACCGTTGTAAACAGATGTAAACTTGATTACGTTGTTTTTGAATTCAGCTGTAAATACGTCTCTAACGTTTTTACCTGCGCCGTAGCATTCAAACTCACCGAAGTAAATGGGACCTGTGATAACGATAGTACCACCGGTTTCCTTGAGCATTTCAGTTGCCTGATAGAAAGACGTTGTGAGGTGATACTTAGGAATCTCAGCACTTGCGTTGAAACCGTCGTGTTCAATGGTTGCGAGGGGGTTTTCGGGAGTTGTACCCGAACCGTCGCCGGGAAGTTCACCGATGATTTCGTGTGTTTCGGGATCTCTCTCGGGGTCCTGGATAAAGATTACTCTATCACTGCCGGGCTTGAGATCATTGGGGTTTGCACCGGGCTCTGTTGCAACTGCGGATGCACTGAAAGCGAACATACCTGCAATCAATGAAACAGCAAGAGCAACTACCAAAAATTTTGCAAAGTTTTTCATAGTAAAACTCTCCTTATAAATATTTCTTTCGGCAATACCCAACAAACGCACGGACACTACCGATATTATTAACGGAGTTATTATATCATTTTTCTTTCGTTTTTTCAATCACCTTAGTAATTTTTCGTACATTTTAACAAATTTCATACTTACCTTTTGTACACAAAAAACGAACGTTTTTTTTAAAAACATCAATAGGACGAAAAACAACCGCATCTATTGCATATATATTTTTTTCGCACGTTTTAATT
>JAZNOI010000038.1:0-2513 GCA_045580755.1 Eubacteriales bacterium
CAATATGGCAAAAGGTCATATGAGAGGTGGTATTCGCCATCCTAAAGCAGAAATCGTTGCAATTTGTGATACAGATACAGAAAAGCTTAATGCTAGAGGCGAGCTTTTCCGTATCGAAAAAAGATATGAAGACTACAAAGAACTCCTTGCTCAGCCCGACATCGATGCAGTTATCATCGTAACTCCCGACAGACTTCACAAGGATATGGCAGTTGATGCTCTCGAAGCGGGTAAACACGTTCTCTGCGAAAAGCCCCTCGCTTTGACAAGAGAAGACTGCGTTGATATTGCAAACGCTGTTAAGAAATCCGACAAGAAGTTCATGGTCGGTCAGATCTGCCGTTACACTCCCGCATTCAAGGCAGCTAAAGAGATCATCGACCGCGGCGAGATCGGCGAACTTATGTTCGTTGAATCCGAATACGCTCACGACTACGAAAAGATCCTTAAACCCGGTAACTGGAGATGGGATCCCCTCAGAAACGGCGTTGTAGGCGGCGGTTGCCACGCTGTTGACCTTCTCCGTTGGGTTGCAGGCGACCCCGAAGAAGTACAGGCATACTCAAACCACAAGATCTTCGATCCCGAACTTCCTTACGATGATACAACGATCGCTATTATGAAGTTCCCCAACAACGTTATCGGTAAGGTATTCGTTTCCGTTGCTTGCAAGAGAGAATACACAATGCGTTCACTCTTCTACGGAACAAAGGGTACGATCATTTGCGACAACAAGTCCAACAAGTTCCAGCTCTTTAAGACAAACGTTAACGATACTACAACAGAGGGTCTCATGCCCAAGCAGTTGAACACGGAAATTCCGATCGAGATTCCCGTAGCTATCAACAACCACAACGCTTCTGCTGAATTTGAAGAATTTGCAAGCATCATTCTCAATGATAAAGAAGTTGCTACCACTGTTTACGAAGGCGCTAAGACAGTTGCTGCTTGCTTCGCGATCGTTGAATCTGCAGAAACAGGTAAAGTTGTTGTTCCCGATTACAACTTCTAATAACAAAGTCTCACTTTACACACACCCAAATGGGTGTGTGTTTTTTTGTTTTTTTACATACTATTATAAACAAAAACACGACGGCATAATATTATTTTTTAAGCAAGTATACAAAAATCGACTTTTACAGAGAAAAATACTTATTTTCTCTTGACTTGTTGATAAAAAATCTGTATATATTATAATAGATATTTATGATAAGAAGAAAAGAAGAAAGAAAAAGAAGAAAAAGAAAGGAATTATTATGGAACTTTACGTTTTCCAAACACTCGCAATGATAGGCGGTCTATGTTTATTCCTCTTTGGAATGAACCTTATGGGACAAGGTCTCGAAAAAAGCGCAGGTAACAACCTTCGCTCAATTTTAACTAAACTCACGAACAACGCAGCAACGGGATTTCTTACAGGCCTGATAATTACATCAATAATCCAAAGTTCATCGGCAACCACCGTTATGGTCGTCGGCTTTGTAAACTCCGGTCTGCTTACCCTAAAACAGTCAGTCAGTGTTATCATCGGCGCAAACGTCGGCACAACGATTACCGCGTGGGTCCTCAGCCTTGCAGGAATAGGCGACGGAAACTTCTTTATGGAGCTTTTAAAACCCTCGTCGTTTACACCCGTTCTTGCTTTGATCGGTATTATCTTCTATTTGTTCACAAAGAGCGAGAAGAAAAATGATATTGGCCTCATTCTCCTCGGTTTTGCTACCCTTATGTTCGGTATGGAATCCATGTCCGATGCAGTAGGTTTCCTCAAAGAAGAAAAGTGGTTTGCCGAGCTTTTCGTTATGTTTGAAAACCCCATTCTCGGTGTTCTTATGGGTACGGTCCTCACGTCGCTTATACAGTCGTCGTCTGCATCTGTCGGTATCTTGCAGGTACTAGCCGCAGAAACGGGAAAAGTTACTTACGGCGCTGCCCTTCCCATTATAATGGGTATGAACATCGGTACTTGTATCACAGCTATGATCTCTTCGGTCGGCGCAAACAAAAACGGTAAAAGAGCCGCTCTTATCCACCTTTCGTTCAACGTTATCGGTACGGCGTTCCTAATGATCGGCTTCTGGATAATCGATCTTATATTTGCTCCCGCGTTGTTTGCCGATAATGCATCGTATATCGGAATCGCAATCGCACACACCACGATGAAACTGATATGCACTGCTCTCCTTCTTCCTATGACGGGTCTGCTCGAAAAGATCTCTTACTGGATCCTTCCCGAAACAAGCACTCCCGAAAAAACGGAAATGCTCGACGAACGTTTGTTTACAACTCCCGCTATCGCACTCGAAAGATGCCACATGGTTACAAACGATATGGCAAAGTGCGCTATCGGTTCGCTTAATAAATCTCTCGATCTTTATACCAACTATTCGCGTGAATTAGCGGATGAGATAAAAGCAGACGAAGAACAGTCGGATAAATACGAAGACGCGCTCGGTTCGTATCTCGTAAAGCTTTCGTCAAAATCCATCAGCGGACGTGAAGGTGCCGAAGCC
>JAZNOI010000039.1:0-7395 GCA_045580755.1 Eubacteriales bacterium
CCGGTCAACTGTAAAACAAGATATTTCTTTTTATTGTTAAAAAAATAGCTACCGCAATATAGGGCAAGTGCTATTGTGCTCATAAAATAAGATAATATATTCATTTTCATTTATCGTTCCTTGTATTTTATTATGAAAAACTATTTTTGATAAATTATAGCATAAAAACGGTGAAGCCGCAATACTTATTACCTATTACTTCTTACTTATTACTTCCAAAAATCCCAACGACATTTTTGAGGTAAGAGTGAATAGGTAATAGGTACAAAAATCCGCTCTCTTACGAGAACGGATTTTCGTTTGGAGGCGCCACCCGGATTTGAACCGGGGAATAACGGTTTTGCAGACCGTGGCCTTACCACTTGGCTATAGCGCCGAAATACTGGAGCGGATTACGGGGCCCGAACCCGCCACCTCGACCTTGGCAAGGTCGCGCTCTACCAAATGAGCTAAATCCGCGAACTTTACATTAATGCGGGAGCCTCTGCCCTCCTTGTCATAATATGCAGACGGTCTTCCGCCCGCTCCTGTCAAGTTATACAAAAGCTTTCTTCCTGCATCTCTGCAAATTGTTTTTCTGCGCATATATTTAAAATCAATAAATAAATCTGTCTTTCAACAGATTTATTCAAAGATTATTTTCTGGAGCGGATTACGGGGCTCGAACCCGCCACCTCGACCTTGGCAAGGTCGCGCTCTACCAAATGAGCTAAATCCGCATTTATCAAAGAGAATGGCGTGTTCTCTTTGATGGTGCCTCCGGTCGGAATCGAACCAACGACACGAGGATTTTCAGTCCTCTGCTCTACCAACTGAGCTACAGAGGCAAAATGAGTGCCGCATATGGCGACCTGGATGGGACTCGAACCCACGACCTCTAGCGTGACAGGCTAGCGTTCTAACCAACTGAACTACCAGGCCATTGGTGGGAACAATAGGGCTCGAACCTATGACCCTCTGCTTGTAAGGCAGATGCTCTCCCAGCTGAGCTATGCTCCCATCTATGCGGCGAGAGTTATTATAACACAGCTCTTTTCATTTGTCAACACCTTTTTTATTTTTTTTTAAAACTTTTTTTCCTCTTGCGTTTTTACCCTTTTTTGCTCCTTTAGCACCCATTATTTTGCACTTTTTCCACTGTAACAACTAAATTTACAAAATTACCCTTGTAATATTCTTTCAAATTATATATAATAAGAAAATAATTGACTGTTAACGGAGATTGATTTATGTTAGTGATCGGCATAACCGGCGGAACGGGCTCCGGGAAAGGATTCGTCTGCCGCCTGTTTGAAAAACTGGGTATTAATTCCATAGACACGGACCAAACCTCGCGGCAGGTATGCGGCGCGGGTATGCCCTGTCTGATCGAGCTTGCACAAACCTTCGGCAACGATATACTCAACCCCGACGGTTCGCTCAACAGAAAAAAACTCGCCTCGATCGCCTTCTCCGACAAACAAAAACACCTTATTCTAAACAAGATCACTCATTTTCACATACTGAACGAAGTCAGAAATCGGCTCAACATTGAACGTGAAAACGGCAAAGCAGCTGCAATCGTCGATGCTCCCCTTCTTTACGAAAGCGGCTTTGACAAAGAATGCGACGTCATAATAGCCGTAACCGCCGACGAAAGCATCAGGATCAAACGGATCATCGAGCGCGACAACATTTCGATCGACGAGATAAAACAAAGACTGAGCAAGCAAGGCGACGACTCTTTCTACACTCAAAAGGCAAACTACGTTATAACAAACAACGGTTCTGCCGACGACCTTCAAAAACAGGTAGAGGCTGTTTACAACTCTATTTTCAAAAAACACAATTAATTCGGAGTAAAAACCAAAAATGATAGAAAAGCTTCAACAAATAGAGATAAAATTCGAGAACATTCTTTCCGAGCTTGAAAAACCCGAAACAGTTTCAAACCAGGAAGAATACAAAAAGCTCATGAAAGAGCATAAAACGCTCTTGCCCATAGTTGAAAAGTTCCGTGAATATAAAAAAGCGGAAAGCGCGGTCATCGAAAGCGAAGAAATGATGAAAGAACAGCTTGATGCCGACTTCAAGGCTATGTGCGAAGAAGAATATAAGCAGGGCAAGCTCGATATGCAGAGATGCACCGAAGAGCTGAAGATACTCCTTTTGCCGCGAGATCCCGACGACGACAAAAACGTTATCGTTGAAATAAGAGCGGGAGCCGGCGGCGAAGAGGCGGCACTCTTTGCAGGCGTTCTATACAGAATGTACACGATGTACGCCGAAAGTGCAGGTTTTAAATCCGAAATAATCAGCTCAAACGAAACGGGCCTCGGCGGTTTTCGCGAAGTATCGTTTATGGTTGAAGGCGAGGGCGCGTTCAGCAAACTCAAATTCGAAAGCGGAGTTCACCGCGTTCAAAGGGTTCCCGAGACCGAAACGTCGGGCAGAATACACACATCAACCGTAACGGTAGCCGTTCTTCCCGAAGCCGAAGAGGTCGAGATCGACATCAACCCTGCCGATATAAAACTCGAGTCTTGCAAGAGCAGCGGCGCGGGCGGTCAGCACGTCAACAAAACCGAGTCGGCGGTCAGACTCACTCACTTGCCGACGGGAATAGTGATCGAATGCCAGGAAGAACGCTCACAGTTCAAAAACAGAGATAAAGCTATGAAGCTTCTCAGAACGAAGCTTTTTGATATGAAGCAGACCGAGCAAAACGAAAAGATCGCTTCGGCAAGAAAAAGCATGGTAGGGACGGGCGACAGAAGCGAAAAGATCCGAACCTACAACTATCCGCAGGGCAGGATCACCGACCACAGGATCGGCCTTTCGCTCTTCTCTTTCGAAAACTTTTTAAACGGCAACCTCAGCGAAATGATCGACGCTCTCATTACGGCAGATACTGCTGAAAGACTCAAAAACTCTTAATCTGATTCAGGAAAAGAATATGCAGACACTTTTGATAAAAAATGCTGACGATACCAACATAAAAACGGCATCGGAAATTATAAAGAACGGCGGACTCGTCGTTATGCCTACCGAAACGGTATACGGGCTCGGAGCAAACGCGCTTGACAAAAACGCCGTTACGAACGTATACAAAGCCAAAGGGAGACCGATGGACAACCCCTTGATCGTCCACCTTGCAAAAGCGGAAGACGCCGAGCAATACGCCCACACAAACGAAACGTTTTACAAGCTTGCAAAAAAATTTATGCCGGGGCCTTTAACCGTCATACTTCCGAAAAAAGAAATAATCCCTTACGAAGTAACGTGCGGTCTTGACACAGTCGCTTTGCGAGTACCGTCAAACGCCATCGCACACAAACTGATCGAGTTTTCGGGTTGTCCCATTGCTGCCCCCTCGGCTAACCTCTCGGGTAAACCGAGCCCCACGTCGTTCGACCACGTCGTTGAAGATATGGACGGCAGAGTAGATGCGATCATCGACGGCGGAGAGTGCGACATAGGCCTTGAATCGACGGTTATAATATTAAAGGGAAAAAGTGCGGAAATTCTGCGTCCCGGAAAAGTTACTTATGAAGAGCTGCTTGAAATAATCCCCGATATAACGGTAAACAGCGCGGTAAAGCAACAATGCACCGAAGCAAAACCCGCAAGCCCGGGGATGAAATACAGACATTACGCTCCCGCCTCACCCGTTTATTTAATAAGCGGAAGCGAGGAAAAAGTAATAGAATTTTTTAAAGAAAAACAGGCTGCCGAAAATTGCGGCATTCTTTGTTTTGACGAAGATGCAAAGCTTCTCAAACAAGAAAATCTGCTCACGTTCGGAAGCTCTCTCGACGAAGATGCACAGGCACACGAGCTTTTCGACAAGCTTCGACGCTTTGACTCAATGAAAGTCGATCGCATCTATGCCAGACTGCCCTCGGATAAGGGCGTTGGGCTTGCCGTATACAACAGACTTATTCGCGCGGCAGGCTTCAGCATAATTACAGTATAAACAAACAGGAGTAACATATAATGGCAAGAAAAAGAAGATCAGTCTCCACGATTGACGAACAACTTCCCGAAGCACTCCCCGTTATACAACCCATAACGGAAACCATCGAAAAAAACTATATGCCCTACGCGATGAGCGTTATCATCTCCCGTGCAATTCCCGAGATCGACGGCTTCAAGCCCTCGCACCGTAAATTGCTGTACACTATGTACAAAATGGGACTTATGACGGGCAGCAGAACAAAGAGCGCAAACATCGTTGGTCAGACCATGAAGCTTAACCCCCACGGCGACGCTTCCATTTACGAAACGATGGTCCGACTCACAAAGGGTAACGAAGCCTTGCTCCACCCTTTCGTCGACTCAAAAGGTTCGTTCGGCAAGCATTACAGCCGCGATATGGCTTATGCCGCGGCACGTTACACCGAAGCAAAGCTCGATCCCATTTGTTCCGAGATCTTCAGAGGTATCGACAAAAACGCCGTTGAGTTCGTTCCCAACTACGACAACTCGATGGAAGAACCGACACTCCTTCCCACAGCCTTCCCCAACGTACTCGTATCTCCGAATATGGGCGTTGCCGTCGGTATGGCAAGCTCTATCTGCTCTTTTAACCTCAACGAGATTTGCGACGGAACGATACAGCTTTTGAAAAACCCAAAAACCGACGTTGAAAAAATGCTCGACATAGTCAGAGCTCCCGACTTTCCCGGCGGTGCATCGATCATCTACAACAGAGATCAGATGCGCGAGATATTCGAAACGGGTGCGGGAAGCATTAAGCTTCGCGCAAGATACACCTATGACAAAGAGGCAAACTGCATTGACGTTATAGAGATCCCCTACTCCACGTCTATCGAAGCTATAATGAAGCGTATGACAGACCTGGTAAAAGAGGGCAAGCTCAAAGAGGTTACCGACTTCCGTGACGAGATCGACTTGAACGGTTTTAAACTCACCATCGACCTTAGAAGGGGAACCGACCCCGACAAGCTTATGGTCAAGCTCTATAAGCTCACTCCCCTTGAAGATAACTTCAGCTGTAACTTTAACGTTCTCGTCGATATGGTTCCCAAACAGATGGGCGTTATCGAACTCCTTAACGAGTGGATCAAGTTCAGAATGGGCTGTGTAAAACGTGAGCTCCAATACGAATACGACAGAAAGAGCGAAAAGCTCCACCTATTGCTTGGTCTCGGAAAGATCATTCTTGATATAGATAAAGCTATCCAGATCATACGCGATACAAAGCACGACAAAGACGTTATACCAAACCTTATGAAAGGCTTTGATATCGATGAGCTTCAGGCAAACTATATCGCTGATATAAAATTGCGTAACCTCAACCTTGAATATATCATAAACAGAGTCAAAGAAATAGAATCGCTGCAGCAAGAAATTGCAGAACTGAAAGATACTATCGAAAACGACTCGAAAGTCAAAACTCTTATCGCAAAACAGCTCAAAGAGATCAAAGAAAAATTCGGCCAGCCGAGAAAGACACAGTTGGTTGACGACTACGACGTTTCCGAATATAAAGAAGAAGAATACGTAGAAAACTACAACGTAAAACTCATCTTGACACGCGACGGATTCTTCAAGAAGATAACACTCGTTTCACTGCGCGGAAACGACGAACAAAAACTGAAAGAGGGAGACGAGATCCGAGTCGAAGAAAGCGCAAGCAATACCGACGAGCTCGTATTCTTCTCCGACAAGGCGCAAATGTACCGAGCCCGCGTAAAAGACTTCGACTGCGACAAAGCATCGTCCCTCGGTGAATATATACCCGCAAAGCTCGGCTTCGATGAAGACGAAAAAGTCGTATTCATGAAGGTTCTAAACGAATACAACGACAAAGATAAATTCGTATTCATTTTCGAAAACGGCAAGGGCGTAAAGATTCCCGTAAAAGCATACGAAACAAAGTCGTTCAGAAAAAAACTTACGGGTGCTTATTCCGCAGTTTCCCCCATCGTTTCCGTTTTCTACGAGGAAGAGCCTTTTGAGCTCCTTATGATTGCCGACAACAATAAGGCTATTGCAATCAACACCAAGCTCATCGTCGAAAAAACGACCCGTTCTTCCCAGGGTGCTGCCCTTTTCAAGCTTAAACCCAAGCAGAAAGTGGTAAACGCAGTACGTGATTTCGAGGAAAAATATCCCGGTGGCAAGGGCTGCAAAAAGATCAAAGTTCCCGCGCTCGGCTCGTCACTCGATTAAAATATACTTTTAGGTATTGAAAAACTCTAAAACGTATGATATAATGTGTTTCGACGACACGGATAAAACAGATCGGTTATAATAGATTAAAACAGAGGTGAACAGAATGGCAAACTCTCAGAAAAAGAAAATGACAAAAGCAGAAAAAGATAAGTTGGCTATAAGAATCGTATCAGCTGTCATGGGCGGTCTTATGCTACTCGGTACTGCTACATTGCTTATACAGCTTCTTTTCGTAGGTTGATTTTCAGGTATTATCAAAGCATACAAAACAAACCGCATACGGTAGATTACCGTATGCGGTTTTTGTTTGAATACAAAAAGAGAGTGTGTGCAGAGCATACACTCTCTCTAATTATTATGCAATTATTTCTGTTCTTGTTTTTTCGAAAAATGTTTCATAACGAACAGCACGCCCAACATCAAAACGATGGCTATGGGGAGAACTATCCAAGCCGAGCGCACAAAAGGCGCTATTAAATAGCTTACAAAAGATACCGCTGCAACGGTTATCGCATAAGGAAGCTGTGTAGAAACGTGGTTCACATGGTCGCACTGTGCGCCCGCGGACGACATGATCGTCGTGTCGGATATAGGCGAGCAGTGATCTCCGCATACAGCACCCGCAAGGCAGGCTGAAATACCGATTATCATAAGGGTGGAGTCGGTCGTGAATATTGCGGTTACGATAGGAATAAGTATTCCGAAAGTACCCCACGAAGTACCGGTTGCAAAAGCAAGTCCGCATGCAACGAGGAATATTATAGCGGGCAAGAAGGAACTGAGCGCACCTGCTGCACCCTCCATCAACTGAGCAACGAATACTTTTGCTCCCAAAACGGTGGTCATATTCTTCAACGCGGTCGCCATTGTGAGAATGAGAATAGCGGGCACCATTGCCTTAAAGCCGTCGGCTATCGAACCCATACACGATTTAAAGTTAATAACACGTCGCACCGAGAAGTAGATTATCGAAATTATAAGTGCGATAAGACCGCCCCAAGGGAGACCTACCGTTGCATCTGTGTTTGAAAATGCTTCGACAAAATTCATATTGGCAAAGCTGTTTCCGTTTCCGTTGTAAACCAAAGCGGCAACGCAAGCAACGATAAGAACGATTATGGGGAAAACAAGGTCGAATACTATTCCCTTTTCGTTCACTTCCGAATCGTTTTCGGACTTGACCTCACCGGATGTGAAAAGATCGCCGTTTTTGGC
>JAZNOI010000040.1:0-11039 GCA_045580755.1 Eubacteriales bacterium
GCTGCAACGTTCTTCATACCTTCGTGGATGAAGGCTTGAGCAAGAAGGGTAGCGGTGGTAGTACCGTCGCCTGCCGCGTCGTTGGTCTTTGTAGCAACTTCCTTTACGAGCTGCGCGCCCATATTTTCCATAGGATCGTCAAGCTCGATCTCGCGGGCGATGGTAACACCGTCGTTTGTGATCAGGGGAGCGCCGAACTTCTTATCGAGAACAACGTTTCTTCCCTTGGGACCCATAGTGATCTTTACTGTGTCAGCAAGCTTATCAACACCGCGGAGAAGGGCGTTTCTTGCATCAATGCCGTACATAATTTCCTTTGCCATTGTGATCTACCTCCAAAAAAGATTACTCGACGATAGCGAGAATATCGCTCTGTCTGACAATAATGTATTCTACACCGTCGCACTTAACTTCGGTACCGGAATACTTGCTTGTGATTACTTTGTCGCCTGCCTTAACGGTCATAACGATTTCTTTTCCTTCAACGTTGCCGCCGGGGCCTACTGCAACAACTTCGGCAACCTGGGGTTTTTCTTTTGCGGTGCCTGCCAAAATGATGCCGCTTTTCGTTGTTTCTTCAGCTTCGACCATCTTAATAACTACGCGGTCGGCTAAGGGTTTGAGTGTCATATTGATTTCCTCCATAAAGGTTATAAAATTGAATCAAATTTTAGGTGTTAGCACTCGCCGTCGACGTTTGCTAACGCTAAATGTTATTGTATTATTTTCCAATATAAAAATCAAGTATAATTGGGATTGTTAACACTTATTTAACATTTTTTCGAAAGTCATAAAAAAAGCCGTTTGTGAATAGAATTCGACAGATGTACGGAGGGGACAAAATGGAGCAATTTTTTGAGTGTTTAAACACCTATATATTTGGCCCGTCACTGCCTTTTGTTATAATGATCATCGGCACTTTTTTGCTTTTTAAATACGGGGCGTTCATTTTTTTAAAACCAAAGACGATCGTATCGGTCTTGACCAAGAAAAGCGATAAAAAGGGTATTTCGCCGATAAAAAGTGCGATGATGGCACTTGCAAGTACGATTGGAGTAGGAAACATAGTCGGAGTTGCAACGGCAATATTTTCGGGCGGTCCCGGGGCTGTTTTTTGGTTGACAGTCAGTGCGTTTGCGGCAATGTCTCTGAAATACGGAGAGGTCGTTCTTGCCATGAAATACAGAACCGAAAAGGACGGTGAGTTCAGGGGCGGAGCAATGTATTATATGCGCGATCGACTGAATAATAAACGTCTTTCTTGTATTTTTGCTTTTCTGTGTATAATAAATGCATTTGCAGTAGGGAATATGGTTCAGGTAAAGGCTGTTTCGGAAACGTTTTCCGGGCTTTATAACACCGATCCGATCGTATTGGGTGCGGTTGGTGCAGCAGTAGTGTTCTTTTCGATAAGAAAGGGAACGGTGAGAATATCTAAAATCACCTCGAAGATCATACCGGCAATCACACTGGTGTACATAGTTTTATCAATGTATGTCATCATAAAAAATTATACGTCTGTTCCGACAGTTATCGGTAAAATAATCGAGGGAGCATTTGAGCCGAAAGCACTGTTTGGCGGTGTTGGGGGATATACGGTAATGTCGGCTTTGAGGTATGGAGTTGCAAGGGGGATCATGTCGAACGAGGCGGGAAGCGGAACTTCACCCATTGCCCACGCAAAATCTAATTTAAAATCGCCTGCAGAGCAGGGGTTTTGGGGGATATTCGAGGTGTTTGCAGATACAGTGATAATGTGTAATTTAACTGCGTTTGTAATTCTTTTTTCATTTGATGAGCTGGTGATCGAAAAGGGGCTTAATGCGATGTCGCTCGTTCTCGGTTCATACGGGAAATATGCGGGAGATCTGTCGGGGCAGATAATCGCATTTTCCGTGCTGTTTTTTGCTTTTGCAACCGTGATCAGTCAAGGGTTTTACGGTTCCGAATGTGTTTTATACTTGACAGATAAGAGAAGTATGATGAATTTATATTACGTTCTTTTTTCGCTTGCCGTGGTCTACGGTTCCGTAGCCGGAGACGGCTTGATATGGTCAATAACCGATCTGAATATATCGCTTATGACGGTGATAAACAGTTTTTGTATATTGGCTCTGTCGGGAGAAATAAAAAATATAACCGACGGTTATTTCAAAAATAAAACAAGATAGCCTGTGTGCTCAGGCACACACTCTGTCCGTTGTATTCAACAAAAATAAAAAGCCCTTGATTCAAGGGCTTTTTTATATAGATCGCTTAAAGAACTTCGAGGACCGAAACAGTGGAAATGTTTTTGACTGCCATATCAAAATCTTTCTTTTTCAGCATATTTGTCAAGAAAGCACATTCGCCGTTCTTTGTTGAAATAGCTTTGTATTCGCCGAAAGCGTTTTTAATTTCTGCTTCACTCGACGTCGTGCATACGTAGTAAGCGGATACTTTTTCTTCTGCGTTTGCGAGATCGGAGCCTTCTGCTTTTGCCCACTGCTGATTCTTGATTTCGGGTCTGCCGGCTATATCAACGATATCTGCTACGACAGCGCTTGCGGTAGGCATTTTGCCGGCGCCTCTGCCTATAAACAGTACGTCGTCAACCGCATTTCCGTTGATAAGAACACCGTTGAACACGTCGTCGACCTTTGAAAGAAGATTGCTGTAAGAAACAAGACGGGGAGCAACCGAAACGGACATTTTTCCGTCAACGTCTTTGGCTTGTCCGATAAGCTTGATCGCATAACCTGCGTCAGATGCGTTCTTTACGTCTTCGAGTCTGATCTTTGAAATACCCGTCGTCGATACTTCGGATGGGTTGATGAGTTTTCCGAAAGCTATTGCCGCAAGAATACAGATCTTTCTGCAAGCGTCGATCCCTTCAACGTCGGCGGTTGGATTTGCTTCTGCATAACCCTTCTGCTGAGCTTCCTTGAGGGCAACCTCAAACGTCTTTCCAAAGTCGATCATCTGGGTCAAAATATAGTTAGTAGTACCGTTAAGAATGCCGTTTATAGAGTTTATCTTGTTTGCTGCAAGGCAGGTTCCGAGAGGACGGAGAACGGGGATGCCGCCGCCGACACTTGCTTCAAAAAGATAGCGAACGCCGTTTTCCTCGGCGAGTTTAAGGAGCACGTCTCCCTTTTCCGCAACGACTTCTTTATTTGAAGTAACCACCGATTTGCCTTTTTTCAATGCCTGTTCGGAAAAATCGAACGCGGGATGGAGTCCTCCCATTGCTTCTGCAACGATAGACACTTCTTCGTCGTTCAAAATAACGTTGTAGTCGTGTACGACCTTGTCGGCGAAAGGACTGTCGGGAAAGTCTCTGAGGTCGAGGATATATTTTATGTTAATATCTTCGCCTATCTTGTTTTTGATCAACTCTTTGTTTTGTGTGATAACGTCGGCTATACCGCCGCCGACAACACCGAATCCTAATATTGCTATGTTTATCATGATGCACCTCGCGTGTTTTTTTATTGATTAATGTAATAAATCTGCACAGTATATGCGTAACTGCCGGACGCTGTATCGTACAGTCGGTAGGACCGTGAAAGAACGGGCTTTTCATATTCGCCGTTTATGCGGTCGATAGCGGCAAGAAGTCTGTCTTTAAAATCTTCTTCCGACGACGTAAAATCAGGGAGAAACTCAAAAAAGTTCTTTTCATTCTTTATTGCCGCACTAAGCTGAGAGTATGCAACGTCTTCAAGCTTTTCGAGCGATTCCGCCCTTGCATTTATGGATGAATAGTAGTTGCTTTCGTCGGTACAAGTGGGAATAATAAAGGTTTTTGACATTTTTCTGCTTTGTGTAACAACTCTGTCCGACAGATTGAAAAATCCGTGGAACGACAGTTTCGATAGACTGTCAGTGTCGGCGTCGTTCCAGGTGCAGTCAATGTGGTAGTATTTTCCGTCCTGTTTAGCGATGTTCCAGAGGTGAGGCACTCCGTCAATGGTTCCTTCGACCGTTATACACTCGATGCCGCACCTGTTTAAAAGCATTTTATATGCAGAAGCATAACCGTCGCACGATGCTTTTTTAGATACGAGAGCTCCGTATGACGTGTGCACGTTTTCAGGCTTTTGAAGTGAATTCTGATTGAAGTATGAACAAGTCGTCGTCAGATAATCGTGTAAAACGACTGCTTTTTCAAATTCGTTTTTACTGTTTTGGGTACGGGCTTTTGCCGCCGCGCAAACCGCTTCCAACTCCATCTTCATATTTTTGACGTTGTCGGGCGTGTCATAATACTTCATCGAAACCGACGTTTTGTAGCTGTCACAGAACATTTGAAGTGAGTTTAAGTCAAGGTAAAACAGCTCAGGGCAGTCAAACGTGATCGCTTTAGATACCCTTATAAATTCGTTTTCGTTGTAACGGTAGGGCAGGATCTCGCTTGATTCGATATATGCTTCAGCAGCTTTTTTTATTGATTTAAAAAGAAGCTGTTCTTTACATGTTAACTGGTTGTAGTAATAATATTCGCTCGATACTTCCGGAGGGGTATTTGCGAGTTCTTTTTCTCTTGAGCCGTATCTGAGTTCGATGGTCAAAAAAACAAGAAGCGCTATGATCAAGCACGCTATAAGTACGTACAGCGGTATCAAGATGAATTTTTTGTTTTTTAAGTCAAGCTTTTTGATTCAAACTCACCTACTTTTGCGTATAACTGGTTTATTATACCACAGTTTAACAAATAATTCAATAGCGACAAAAATATTTGTTATATTATTTGTTAAAGAAAAAACAGCAACGGAAAACTTTTGCAAAAAAAGGGAGAAAGGTATTGTAAAATGTTTGAGCGTACTGTATAATATATCTGTATATCATTAGCAATTTATTTGAAAATAATATATTTTTCGGAGGAAAAACACTATGAAAAAAGTAAAATGGGGCGTAATCGGCGCAGGCGGTATCGCTGACCGTCGTACCATTCCCGGTATGATGCTTGCAGAAAATGCAGAGCTTGTTGCGGTAATGGAGATCAATATGGAGCTTGCTGAAAAGATCAGAGCAAAGTACGGCTGTAAATATGCGTACGACAACTATCAGGCTCTTATCGACAACCCCGAAGTTGAGGCAATATACATTGCATCTCCCGTATTTGCACACGTTGAGCCCGCATTGGCAGTTGCAAAGGCTAAGAAGCATCTTCTTTGCGAAAAGCCTATCGCATTCACCGTTGAAGAGACGAAGAATATTATCAACGCTTGCAAAGAAGCAGGGGTTAAGTATGCAACGGGTTATATGATGAGATTCGGCGCATATCATATGGCTATTAAGAAGCTCATCGCTGAAGGCGGAATCGGAAACGTTGTTTCCGCAAGAGCACAGCTTTCCGGTTGGTTCCCGGAATCCGCTAAGAACTGGCGTCAGGAAAAGAAACTCTCGGGTGGCGGCGCACTGGTCGATATGGCTGTTCACTGCATTGATATCATCGAGTACCTGACAGGGGCAACTACAACAGAGGTCGGCGCGTTTGTTGATACAAGAACGTTTACATACAACGTAGACGATTCCGCAAACGTTCTTCTTCATCTTTCCAACGGTGCTGCAGCATACGTTGATGCACACTTTAACGTTCCCGACGAAGCAGTAAAGAACCGTGTTGAGATCTACGGAACTAAGGGTTCTGTTATTTGCGAAAAGACCATCGGTCAGATCGACGAAGGTCACGTTGAAGTTTACACTTCCGAGGACAAGGGTTACGATGCACAGCAGAACAGAGACGATGCTGAAGCAAAGACGCTTGACGTTGAGTTCGGCAATATGTATACAAGAGAGATCGAATCGTTCTCCGATTCTATTCTCAATGATACCCCTGTTGCTATTCCTATGGAGGTCGGTCTCCACATCCAGCAGGTAACCGATGCAGCATACAGATCTGCAGAAAACAAGACTATCGAAAAGGTTCTCGACTAATTTGATAAAAATAAAAAAACCTCGGTCAAAAGCCGAGGTTTTTTGTGTTTTTAACAAGAGAGAGTGTGTGCTGAGCACATACTCTCTCTTGCTGTAAATTATTAGTGCGTATTGAACTCAAACAGCTCATCCATGAAAATAGGCTCATATCCGTGATCCTGGCACCACTTCATGATCGTATCCATTTTTTCGTAATAGTTGGGCTGGTGCTTTTCAAATTCGGGATAGAAATATTGTTCGTGGAGACAGATATCCTTGAACTGATAGAAGGGGAAATCTCTTTCCTGCTGATCAAAGCGGGGAGGTATTCTTCCTACGTCAACGTGCTGGATACCGCCGTTGTAGCGGAAGAAGTAGAGATCTTCTTCTTTGTCATAGTAGAAACCGTATTTTTTCATAATAAAGCACTGAGCGGCGTCAAGATACATACGCGCATCCGTACCGGTATTTACGTTTGAGTCAAATCCGCCTACGAAAGCCTTATAACCCAGGTCTTTCAAAGCTCTTGCTCCCTCTACCGAGCAGTCTGCAAAGTGGAGAGTGGTAACCGTTTTTGCAAAAGCCTCTTCGCCTGCAAAACGGATGATCTCGTTATTTACTCTGCCTGCCTCAAAATACATTTTTTCGTAAGTAACGTGCGAATATGGTCTGAAGGGTCTGTCTGCATTTGCGTGGAAAGAAAGTCTCAGCCAGTCCGAATTTGCCTTCCATTCGGGCTTGAATTTGTCAGTCATCTGAGAAAGGTTAAATCCGCCGTGGCGGGGTGTTTCATAGTAAATGTTTACGTGGAATTTCGTTCCGTACTTATCGTGCATCGATTTAAGCAGGGCGAGATAAGGGTCTTCAAACATCGATTCGTATTTATCTTTGTTTTCGGTAAGGTTCTGCAAGAACCAAATGTTGTCATCAAGAGAGAAGCGGTATTTTTTGAAACCTTTTTTCAAAAAATAAACGGTAACGGTTTCTGTTTCACCGGTGTCAAGGTCCTTTACTTCTATCTTGTTTTCATATTTATCAAGAATGATATCGGCTCTGTAAGTGCCATGCCAGAGGTTGGGGAGGGGGTTGCCGTTGATCGTGAGGTTTCTTCCTTCTCTTGCCTGAACTCTCGCATTGATTTTAAGTGTATCACCGATTCTTTCGCCCGCCGCGTCGGTGAGCATAATACCGTCGAGGGGAAAGAGAATATCGATGTTGTTGGTTGATCTTTTAATCATTGTATTACCTCCATAATAATACGCAAAAGAATATGTTAATTTGCAATTATTTATCTGAAAAAATTATAGCATTACGATTATTTAAAGTCAATCGCATAAAAAGCATTTGGAATATTTTTTTGCAAAAAGAAACATTTTTTAAAAAGACGTATTGCAAAAAAAGATACTTATGTCGAGATATATTGCAAAAAAACTCCCTCGATTTCGAGGGAGTTCAAATTGTTCAGTGTGTATCAAACTCGAATAACTCGTCCATAAACGTGGGCTGGAAGTCGTTCTTTTTGCACCATTCTGCAGCCGTATCGAGCTTTTCGTAATAGTCTGGCATATGAGCGTGGAATTCGGGATAGAAGTACTGTTCATGGAGACAGAAGTCTCTGAACTCGTATCTTGGCATATTAACGCGCTGTCTGTCGAACTGAGCGTGGAAGTTTTCGATGTTACCGCGCTGGATACCACCGTTGTAACGGAAATGATAAATGTCCATTTCTTTGTCGTAATAATATCCAAATTTATCAATGATAGCGCACTGTTCTGCGTCAAAATACATTCTGATGTCAGTGTTGTTATCAGTATTCCAGTTATAGCTTGAAACGAAAGCTTTTACGCCGAGATCACGGAAAGCTCTTGCCGCCTCTTTTGAGCAGTCTCCCCAGTGGATCGTCGTAACCGTTTTTGCAAAAGCTTCTTCGCCTGCAAAACGCAGGATCTCTTTGTGAACTCTTTCCATTTCGAAATAAGCCTGTTCATAAGTAGCGTGGATATAAGGTCTGTCGGGCTGATCTGCATTTGCGTGGAACGAGAGTCTCATCCAGTCCGAGTTAGCCTTGAATTCGTCCTTGTATTTGTCCGTCATCTGAGAAAGGTTAAATCCGCCGTGACGGGGAGTCTCGTAGTAAATGTTGATGTGGAATTTTGAGCCGTGTTTGTCGTGGATAGACTTAAGCAGAGCAAGGTAGGGGTCTTCAAACATAGACTTGTATACGTCTTTGTTTTCGTTGAGGTTCTGCAAGAACCAAATATTGTCGTCAAGAGAAAAACGGTACTTTTTGAATCCTCTTTTTAAGAAATAAGTGTCGATAGACCATTCTTCGCCGGAATCGGTATCTTTTACGGTAAGTGTGTTCTTAAAGCTGTCAAGAATAAAATCTGCTTTGTAGATGCAGTGATTTACTCTTTCCATCGGTTTTCCGTTAAGTGTCAAGTTTCTGTTGTCGGAAGCGGTGAAAGCAACTCTGATCTTTAAAGTGTCGCCGATTCTTTCTCCCGATGTTTCGGTGAGCATAACACCGTCTCTGGGAAATGTAAATTCTCCGCCTGTTGCTGATCTTTGCATAATAAAATCCTCCGTTTACGCATGGTAGATATTATATAATTCGCATATAACGATTATATAGCCTTATTGTCAAAAAATCAAGTAAATAGCGTTTTTTTCAAAAAAAATAAATCGGAGACAAATAATTATGTCCCCGATTAAAGTGTCTGACAATCAAATATGCATTTATTCAATTTGAATGTGTGTTGAATTCGAGCATTTCGTCAACAAAGATCGGCTCATATCCGTGTTCATCACACCATGTTGCTGCAGCGTCGAGCTTTTCGTAGTAGTCGGACATATGTCTTTTGTATTCGGGATAAAAATACTGTTCATGCAGACAGAGGTGTTTTACTTCATATAAAGGCATTGTTTTAAGTTGATTATCAAAACTTATCGGTATTTGTGTTGAAGAAAGACGCTGAATACCGCCGTTATAACTGTATAGAAAAATATCGGTTTCTCTGTCGTAAAGGATGCCGTACTTACGCAAAAGAGTACATTGTTCATCGTCGCAGTAAAGACGCAAGTCGGTGTTTTTGGGCGTGTTTTGAGAGAAACTGTCTATAAGCGATCTGACTCCAAGTGCACGGGCGGCTTTTGCTGTTTCGATGGAACAGTCTCCCCAATGTATTGTTAATGTGGTCTTTGAGAATGCCTTTTCGCCTGCAAAACGCAAAATCTCTTTGTGAACTCTTTCCATTTCAAAGTAAGCCTGTTCATATGTAGCACAGATATACGGTCTGTTAGGCTTGTCAGCATTAGCATGGAAAGATAGACGCATCCATTCGGAGTTAGCTTCGAATTCGTCTTTGTATCTGTCGGTCATTTGTGACAAATTGAAACCGCCGTGACGGGGAGTTTCGTAATATATGTTTATATGGAATTTTGAACCGTGCTTGTCGTGGATCGACTTAAGAAGAGCGAGATATGGGTCTTCGAACATTGACTTGTATACGTCTTTGTTTTCGTTTAGGTTTTGCAAGAACCAAATGTTGTCGTCGAGTGTAAAACGGTACTTTTTGTATGCTTTTTTGAAAAAATATACATCGATCGAGCATTCGCTTCCGTAATCCAAATCTATGACCGTGAGAGTTGTTTTCAAATCCTCAAGAACATACTCGACCGTATACTGACAGAAATCACTTTCCGTCATCGGAAGGCCGTTGAGTGTAAGTTTTTTTCCTGTAGGGGCTATATAAATGACTTTGATTTTGATTCCGTCACCAACTCTTTCTCCGGATGTGTAAGTAAGTCCTATTCCATCCTTCGGAAAGTGGAATCCTCCGTTTGAAGTTCTTTTCATAGTTCATACGCTCCTTTTATGTGTTTTAAAAAAAAGTCATCTAAACGTTTTACGATCGATCGTGCCTCTTTCGACAGCTCCGAAAAAACCGTCGGGGTTAAATACTTTGTATTCGCCGCAAGAGTCTCCGGCATCGAGTATTTGGGTTTTTCCGAATTCGGAAATCAATATCATATAAGGAATTGACGTTAAAACAACGATCTTTGGATTATCGCTCTCGAACGAGTAACTCCTCTCGGTCGTGATCGTCGGAGAAATGCCGTATTTAATATTTCTTGCCGACGTGCGATAAAAGAAACCGTCGTTTTTGAAGATCGCGGGACGGAGTTTGTTTGCAAAAGATATCAGTTTTACATCGTACTGTTTGTTGTTTGCACCTATAGTGAAGTTAGGCTTCGAAGATATGTAAAATACCGAAAGATACGGGCGGTGTATATTTGAAAGGGAATAGTTATGCTGTTTACAAAACTTTTTCAGCCTTTTCATAAACTTTCTGCGTTTTTTCAGAGCAGATAAGAAAACGAGCGAAACGATTATAAAAATTGCAATGTAAACATATTTGAACAGCGGCATCAGCAAAAAGATGACTTGCAGGTACATTGCGAGTACGGGAATTAATCCCGCGAGGAGAAGAAATGCTATACAGTATTCAAGCGTTGTGAAAAAAATGACTGCCGCAAGGCGAAACGAGGTGAAACTTTTTGTCGCTGCTCCCTTGCCCTTAAGCCAGCTTTTTCTGGGAAGCAAAAAGGTTAAAACGTTTATGATCACCGTTACGGGGACGGCAAGCTCGTACGCTATGTTAAAAGGTGTAAAGAGCATTAAGATCATAAGACAGATGAAGTCGAATATGAATTCGCACGACCAAAGTTCAAACAAGAGGGGCGGATGGGTTTTCTTTGATATGTATACCAAGTATTCGCGCTTATTGTATACGTTGAAAGCGTAAGATGCGCTGAAATACGCAGCCAAAAACATGAGAGTCTCCCATATAGTTCTTTCCGGCGGCGTGAATTTCAGATCCTTCGTGTACAGGAAAAATATATATCTCACCGTGGCATAAGCAAATATGGCGAGGACGTGCTTTATGATCGTTCGTGCAAAGCTCAGATGTATTGGGTTCTTCAGTTGTTTTTTATCCATAAATACTCCGTCGTTTGTTGTATACGTCTGACAACAGTATATCACAAACAGTATTTGTTGTAAATAGAAAAAATACGTTTGAAATTGTCAAAATAGTATAAGAATAATATTGAAAATGGCTTGAAAAAAACGAAGG
>JAZNOI010000041.1:0-16697 GCA_045580755.1 Eubacteriales bacterium
AAAAAACGCTTTCGCGTTTTTAAAAAAGCACAAACAATCAGGGCTTCGCCCCGAACCCCACAAGAGACGCGCTTTTGTAAAAGCGCCCTCTTGACTCCAGCCAAAACTTTTAATTTTTAATAATCTTCATCCGTAGGGGACGGCGCCTCGACGTCCCGTTAATACATTCAATTTCAATAAATATAACATCAAAAATGGGCTTCACCTTGCGGTTAAGCCCATTTTTGCTTATATTGTTAAAAACCCTCTCTCACCGAACGTATAAAATACGTTATTGCCAAAAGATCCGCTGCCCCACCCGGCGACAGATTCTTTTCAATAAACCGTTCGTCCATCTTTTTCGCATATTCAATCACGTCGTCTGATTCGATCGCCTTTTTTGCACACTCGCGAACGTAAGATACTCCCTCTTCTCCGCCTCTGTTAAACACGCTCGTATCGTATATGTTTGCCATAAGGTGCACCAGCGCCAATACTCCGGCATCATTTTGATTTTTCCCCGATTCAAGAGCGCTTTCGTATATCGGCAAGGCAATATTTTTTACCGACGGAAAGCCGTTTGAAGCTTCTCCGCGTATCCCCCTTTGGCCGTTCAACATATACATTCTGCCGCCGGCGGTCGAGCCGTTTATATTGCAAAAATCAACCTCTGCCGCACCTTTCGACAATGCCGAACACTCGGCAAAAACCATCTCTATATCGGCTATCGGGCGTTCTGCTCTCCACAGCCTGCCTATCGCGCCGAGCACGATCCCCATAGAGTAGATAATCCCCTTATGAGTATTCACCCCGCCCGTTGCTTCATACATCTCTTTTTCGGCTTTTATTCCCCTGTTTCGAAGCAAAACAAACGTTTCTTCGGCACTTGATCGGGCGGTCTCTATCCCTATATCTGCACAGTCGTAGAAATACGACCGCAACGCTTCGGCACTCTTTTCAAAGGTTGAAACCGTCATATCGCTGTGGCTGCCGTTGTTCGACAGGTCAACAAGCCCCGGTTTTGGAGTCGTTTCCACCTCTTTAAGCAAACAGCTTTTTGCAATATCCGACAGCTTTTCACAGTCTTTTTTTATAAAATGCCCGAATATCAATTCTTCGGTCTTTTTTTGCAATTCTTCAACCGAGTGTATTCTTCCCGCAGCGCAAGCCCGTCCGGGTGCGTTACAAATAATACAGCACCGTTCGCTTTCTCTTTCGAGCTTTTTTCCGTCAACGCCGATTACGTCCATATCAAATAATCTTCCCATAGGACACGATTCTTCGATACCGACGCATATATTTTTTATTTCCTCGGCACCGCCTTTTACGGAATAATAAGCAGTTGGCCCGCATTTTTGATAATCGATCCGTTTTGCCGAAACGCCGTACTTTAAAAGCTTTTCGTCAAGCTCTTTCAAGCCCCACCTGAAAGCACGTTCTATAATCGGAGACGTTTTTGTCGGCCCGGCGATATTCATCGTAAAGCAGATCAAAGGATGAGGGTTTTCTTCCCTCATCCTATTCTGTATACGTACTCTTTCCTCTCGCGCTTCAAGCAGCTCGTTCAAGCTTATTTCCATACTTTTTCTGCCTTTTCGCTTTTATTCCGCTTTGGTTTAAAACAAATTAATTACATAATCAGATCTGTTTGTTTTTTCTGGTTCTCGTCCAGCTTCATCAATGACTGCTCGGCGTTTTTACCCACGCAGCCTATAAGGAGATACCTCTTCGTCAGCTGATCGTAAATAAAATGATTGAGCAAGTGGAAATTCTCTACAAGTCCCGTATTCGAAACGTGGATACGCGGACCTGTACAGGGATGTATCATATTGCCTATCGAAACGTGGTTATTGTCAACGTACGTAATTGGAAGATTCTTCGAAATAAGATCGTTTACTTTAGCTTCAAGTTCCAAAATATCAAAATTCGGCTTATGTTCGGGAAAGGCAATTACGAATCCGTGCTTAACGTCGTCGTGCATACAACGGGCAAGATCCTCTTTGGGCATACAAGCTTCGCAGAGGTCTTCGGCTGTGTGCGCCATAAGTCTGTACGGCAAAGATGCGTATACGGTTTCTTTTATCTCGTTCGGTTCGGGTCCGAAAAGCATCGGACGGGCGATCAATATCTGTTCTCCTGCACCGATAAGCAGATTAGCGTTAAAACCGAGGTGTGGGTAAACGAGGTCAAAGTGCTCAACGACAACTCGCTTTCCGTTTGCCAACGCCTCTTTTATCGCATCGGCAAGCACGCTCATCTGGGTAAATCCGTTTTCAAAACGGATATCTACGTGATAAGTGTGGGGTGAAAAGAACTTAAATCCTCCCCCCTGGTCAAGCAGAGGCAGAGGACGGACGTACACGCCGTCGTCATCGTTCGTCAGCTCAAGTCCGGGGAACATACCGCGTATCAATGCACTTTTTCCCGATCCCGCCTCGCCTATAACGCCTATAAGCTTGTCAAAAGGCGAAAGATAGAGCTGTGCCAGCTGCATACCGAGCGAATACATTCGGCTGTAACCTCTGGGCGCGAAATAGCTGCTTAAAATGTGGCTTTTTTGTCTTTCTTGCATTTTTGTTTCCCTCCTGAGTCATATCGTATGTTTTTTATATTTTACTGAATCGCATAGGATCACATCAAGCCGTGATCTTTTAAATAGTCAAAAGTCGTTTTCGGAACGATCCTTCCGACAGCGTCAATATCTCCCGCCTTTATAAAGGCGCGCACTGCACTTGCACTTATCGGTGTTTTATCAAAAGTTTTTCTCTCGATCTCTCTGAATTCTATTCCCTCTTCGGGCAGTCTTTTTCTCATTGCTCCGTTATAAGTCTCGGTCATTGCCGACAGAGGCTCCGTCCCCGCGTATCTTACGGTTATGCCCAGTCTGGGTGCAAAATGCTTAACAAATATTTCTATATCAACGTCGCATAAGACTTCGTCCGCGTTATCTCTGTCTTTCAAAAAATAAGTGGGGAACGTCGCCGAAGAGATCAGATAAGGACCCGTCTCGAGCACTGTAACGTTACGCAAATGTTCCGTTCCGAGTTTTACCATTTCGAGTCGGTCTTTTGCGGAAAAACCGTCTCCTTCTTCCGAAAGAACGAATACGTACAGTCTATCGCATTCTCCCGCCGCTTTTTCGATCAAATACTGGTGTCCCAGCGTAAACGGATTGCAGTTCATCACGATCGCGCCCGTCTTTTCCCCCTCTTTTTTTTCGGGAAGCAATTCAAGAAAAGATGAAATTCCGTCGCGCTTATTCTCCATAAAAAGCACCTTGTCCGTCTCGGCTATCGGGTAAAAGAAAAGCGACGAAAAAACAAAGCGGTTCGACGGCTTGGTATACAAAAACAAGTGCTTGTATTCGGCGTCAAAAGCATCTTTTCTGAGTTCTGTGAGAACCTTCGAAAGCAGGTCTTCCCCCTGTCTCCACGGGGATACCGCCAAAAGCTTCAGTATATTTGCATCCCTGCTGCCCGAGGCGATCAGCTCGTCTTCATCCCACACCAACACCGTGCGCTCGGGATCAACGTTTGCGCGCAGTCCGGTCGAAACCATCAAGCTTTTCCACTTATTAAGTTTTTCACCGTTAAGGCGAGACAGTATTTCGACGTTCATATTTTTCTCCCGCAATTACTCATAAAACGTTTCTGAAGTCATTATACATCATTTTGCCGTTCAAGAAAAGAGCTATTGCAAAAAAATATAGTGTATATCGAAAGAAAATAGCAAAAAAAGGTTGTCTAAACATATATTAAGTGATAAAATATATCTGATTGTAATAATATACTCTGCCAAAGCACTGTGAAAGGAGCTGTTTTGTGGTGAAAATTATTAAACAGGCATCAGCAGGCACTATGGAATCCAGCGATGCCTACGTAGAAATCGAACCCGGAACAAACGGTCTAAACATTCATATCGAATCCGTGGTCGAAAAACAATTCGGCGAAAAAATAGAATCTACCGTCCGCGAGGTCCTTGCCGATCACGGCTTGACCGATGCCGACGTGAGAGTTGTCGACAGAGGCGCTCTCGAATGCGTTATCAGGGCGAGAGTAGAAACCGCTGTATTAAGATGCGGGGGTGAATCGTAATGCGCCGCAGTCTTTTGTTTTTGCCGGGTAACAACCCCAATATGCTTATAAACGCGGGCTATCTCGGAGCGGACGCTGCCATCTTCGACCTCGAAGACGCCGTATCGCCCGCCGAAAAAGACGCCGCCCGTATTCTCGTTCGCAACACTATGCGGTATATGGAGCTTAGCTGCGAAAAGATCGTTCGTATAAACTCCGTTGACACAATGTTCTGGAAAAAAGATATCGATGCCATTCTTCCCGAACGCCCCGATCTTATACTTTTGCCCAAGGTAAACTCTTCTTCCGACGTGTTGACGGTTGCCTCTTATATGGACGAGGTCGAAGAAAAGCTCGGGTTTGAAAACGGAACGGTTGGCATCATGCCCCTTATCGAAACGGCGCTCGGCGTTGAAAACGCGTATTCGATCGCAATTTCTTCACCCAGAGTAAAAGCGCTCTTCTTGGGTGCCGAAGACCTCACCGCCGATCTCCAGTGCAAACGCACAAAAGAAGGCAGAGAGATCGAATATGCCCGCACGCGTCTCGTCGTGGCTTCGCGCGCCGCGGGAATCGATGTATACGACACGCCTTTCACCGACGTAAACGACGACGAAGGCATCGTTGTCGATGCTGAGATCGCAAAAGGTCTCGGTTTTACGGGCAAGGCTTCCATATCTCCCCGCCACGTTGAAGTTATCAACAGCGTATTCAGTCCCACTCTTGCCGAGATCAATTATGCGTACGACGTTATCGACGCTATAGAAACGGCAAAAAAACAAGGTAAAGGCGCCATTTCTCTCAACGGAAAAATGATAGACGCCCCAATCGTTGCAAGAGCAGAACGCACGATCGCTATGGCGAAAGCGCTCGGCATTGAGAGGAGAGATGACTGTGAGTAAATTAGTAAGATCAATAAAAGAGGTCGTTCAGCTCGTAGGTCTGAAAGACGGTATGACCGTTTCTTTCCACCACCATCTGCGTAACGGCGACTTCGTATTGAATATGGTCATGGAAGAAATAGCCGAGCAGGGATTCCACGACATTAACGTAAACGCAAGCTCGCTTTTTGATGCACACGTTCCCATGCTCGATCACATCAAAAATAAAGTCGTTACGGGAATAGCGGCAGACTACATAGGAGCGGGTCTCGGAAGACATATTTCCGAAGGAATAATGGAAAAACCCGTTCAGTTCTATACACACGGCGGCAGAGCAAGCAACATTGCGCTCGGAAGAACTCCGATAGACGTAGCGTTTATCGCAGCACCTACTTCCGACCCTATGGGTAACTGCTCCGGTAAATACGGCAAGTCGGCTTGCGGAAGCTTGGGATATGCTTTTGCAGACGCTATGTACGCTAAAAAGGTTGTAGTTATCACCGACAACCTGGTTCCCTACCCGCTTACCGATTTTTCCATTTCCGAAGATTTCGTTGACTTCGTCGTTGAAGTCGACGCAATAGGCGACCCCAAAGGTATCGTCTCCGGCACAACGAAGATCACCCGTGACCCCGTCGGTCTCGTTATGGCTTCTCACGCCGCAAAGGTCATCGAAGCATCGGGCTTGCTAAAAGACGGTTTTTCGTTCCAGACAGGGGCCGGCGGCGCATCTTTGGCAGCCGCAAAATTTCTGAAAGACATAATGGTAGAAAAGCAGATCAAGGGCAGCTTCGGTCTCGGCGGCATTACCGGCTATATGGTAGATATGCTGAAAGCGGGATGTTTCCGCACCCTTATGGACGTGCAGTGCTTCGACCTCACAGCCGTCGACTCCTTGAGAGACAACCCCAACCACCAGGAGATCTCGGCTTTGCAATATGCTTCTCCCAGCTGCAAGAGCGCCGTCGTTGACAGCCTCGACGTAGTTATTTTGGGAGCTACGGAAATCGACACCGATTTCAACGTAAACGTGCATACCGACTCCAACGGTTATATCATGGGCGGCTCGGGCGGACACAGCGACACGGCGGCAGGCGCAAAGCTCGCTATGATAATCGCGCCTATGTTCAGAGCAAGATTACCCATCGTTACGGACAGAGTTACCTGCATATCCACCCCAGGAGAAAACATCGACGTTCTCGTTACACAGGGCGGGATTGCCGTAAACCCGAAAAGGACCGATCTCTCGGAACGTCTGAAAGCGGCAGGACTCCCCGTTATCGACATCAACGCTCTCAAAGAAAAAACCGAACGTATAACGGGCGCTCCCGGATCTCTTAACAAGGGAGACAGAGTTGTAGCCGAGGTCATCAGCCGCGACGGACAGCTTTGCGACAGGATCTACAACGTTCCGAAAAAATAACCGCTTATCTGTACCCGTTTTATCGATTAATCTATAAGTAGACGGCAAAATAATTCGGTCTACCGAATATTTCGCTTTATATTGACATTTAATTTACACAGATGTATTATATATATAAATATTACTATCTGTGAACAGACACAAAAATATTTATGAGGTATAATTATGGATGCTAGTAAGAAAAAAGTATTGGTGATCGGCGTTATCGGCGCCGACGTTCATGCTGTCGGTAACAAGATCTTGTACCACGCATTTACTCAGGCAGGATTCGAAGTAGTAAACCTCGGCGTTATGGTTACTCAGGAAGAGTACATTGCCGCAGCTATCGAGTCCAACGCAGATGCGATCGTAGTTTCGTCTTTGTACGGACAGGGCGAGCTTGACTGCCGCGGTCTCAGAGAAAAATGCGACGAAGCAGGTCTCAAGGGTATTCCCCTTGTCGTTGGCGGCAACATCGTAATCGGAAAACAGAAATTCGAGGACGTTGAAGAACGCTTCAAGGCAATGGGCTTTGACCGTGCATTTCCTCCCGGCACCACTCCCGAAACTACCATCGAAGCTCTCCGCGAGCTTTTGCACATGGAAGGATAACGCATAAATGAAAAACATTCTGCTGATTGATTTTGGAAGTACTTACACGAAGCTTACCGCAGTCGACGTGGAAGCAGAAGAAATACTCGGCACATCAGCATCTTTCACTACTGTATTTACCGATATAAACGACGGTCTCCGTTCGGCAATAACCCTTCTCGAAGAAAAGATCGGAAAGCTCGACTACGAAGCCTGCTACGCGTGCTCTTCTGCCGCGGGCGGTCTTCGAATGGTTACGAGCGGACTGGTTCCCGAATTAACGGGCGAGGCTGCCAAGCTTGCAAGCTTGGGCGCGGGCGCCAAAGTTGTCGGAGTATACGCCTTCCAGCTTACCGAAGACGACATCGACGATATATTGGAGGCTAAACCCGACATTCTCTTGCTCGTCGGCGGAACCGACGGCGGAAACACCGAATGTATTATACATAACGCGAAGATGATGGCTAAGATCGACGCTGATATTCCCATTATTATCGCAGGCAACCGCACAGCCGCAAGAGAATGCGAACGCATTCTTGAAGGACATGAAGTTTACGTTTGTCCGAACGTAATGCCTAAGTTCGGAACGCTTAACATCGAGCCCACGCAAAAGAAGATACGTGATATCTTCCTTAACCGTATAGTTGAGGCGAAGGGGCTGAGCCGTGCTTCCGAATTACTGTCGGATATTATGATGCCCACCCCTTCGGCAGTGCTTGCCGCTATGGAACTGCTCGCTAAGGGCTGTGAGGACGAAATGGGTATAGGCGACCTGGTTGCCGTGGACGTCGGCGGTGCAACGACCGACATTTACTCCATAGCAGACGGTATGCCCGAACACATGAACACCGTTTATAAAGGTCTTCCCGAGCCTTATGCAAAGCGCACGGTCGAGGGAGACATCGGTATGAGGTACAGTATTCAGGGAATAGTTGATGCCGCCGGTATCAACAAGATATGCCTGCTGTCCGGTCTCAGTGAGGACAGAGTTACGGAACTTGTTGAAATGCTGAAGGCTAATACCGATATGGTTCCCGGCGGAGACAAAGAGCTCGAAGCTCTCGACTTTGCACTCGCATCTTCGGCAATCGAAGAAGCGGTGTCAAGACACGCCGGAACGATCTACGAAACTTATACTATGATGGGTCAGACTTTCGTCCAGGAAGGCAAGAATCTGACCAAGGTAAAGCAGATCGTCGTTACGGGCGGCAGCTTGATCCACACCAAGAGAACGGAAGAGATCGCATCACACGCTCTCTACTCTCCCGCAAGACCCGATTCTCTTAAACCCAAAGAAGCAAGCGTTTGGGTTGACAGAAAGTACATTATGGCCGCTATGGGACTTCTTTCGTCCTATTATCCGGCAGTAGCACTTAGAATAATGAAAAAGGAGTTAGAGTATCATGGATATTCGAAATAAGCGTTTAACCGACGAAGAATTTTACACACAGCGCCAAGAAGTTTTGGCACAGTGGCATACAGGAAAGGACGTTGACCTTGAAGAAGCCGTTGCTTACCACAAGGCGATGCCCAAAGAAAGAAAATTCGGAGAAAAGCTTCTCGCCGCTAAGCGCGACAGAAGAACTCTCATTCAGCCCAGAGCAGGCGTTCCCGTGGTTGAGGAACACATTAAGCTTATGCAGTACCTCGAAAAGTTCGGCGAAGCTGACCTTCTCCCCTCCACTATCGACAGCTACACTCGTCAGAACAGATACGAGGAAGCTGAAAACGGCATCAAAGAATCCATCCGTCTCGGACGTGCTATGCTTAACGGCTTCCCCGCAGTAAACCACGGCGTTTCAAACTGCCGCCGCGTTGTTGAAAGCGTAAACGTCCCCCTCCAGGTCCGTCACGGCACACCCGACGCAAGACTCCTCACCGAAATCACCCTCGCTGGCGGTTTTACCAGCTATGAAGGCGGCGGTATTTCTTACAACCTTCCCTACTGCAAGAATATCCCCATGGAACGCACTATCCGTGACTGGCAGTACACAGACCGTCTCGTAGGCGAATACGAAAAGATGGGCGTTTCCATCAACCGCGAGCCCTACGGTCCCCTTACAGGAACGCTCGTTCCCCCCTGCGTTTCCCATGCAGTTGCTATAATCGAGGCTCTCCTCGCTGCTGAGCAGGGCGTTAAAAATATTACAGTAGGTTACGGTCAGTGCGGTAACTTGGTTCAGGACGTTGCCGCTATCAGAACACTCGAAGAACTCACAGACGAATATTTGAAGAAATACGGTTACGACGACGTTCAGGTAACCACCGTTCTCCATCAGTGGATGGGCGGTTTCCCTGCAGACGAAGCAAAAGCTTTCGGCGTTATCTCTTCGGGCAGCGTTATCGCAGCTCTTTCCAAAGCTACGAAGGTTATTGTTAAGACTCCCCACGAGGCTGTAGGTATTCCTACGATGGAAGCGAACGCAGAAGGGCTCCGTTGCACGAAGCAGGTAGTTAATATGCTTTACGAACAGACGTTCAGCGATAAAAACCTTTCTATCGAAGAAGAGATCATTCGTCTCGAAACACGTTGCATAGTTGACAAGTGCTTCGAGCTCGGAAACGGTGATATTGCCGTTGGTACTTGCCGTGCGGTTGAAGCAGGCGTTTTGGACGTTCCCTTTGCTCCCTGCCGTATAAATGCAGGCCTTATGCTCCCCTGCCGCGATAACAACGGTGCTATCCGTATCCTCGAAGCAGGAAACATTCCCTTCACCAAGGAGATCATCGACTTCCACAAAGAAAAGATCGAAGAAAGAGCAAAAGCAGAAAACCGCAAAGCTTCCTTCCAGATGGTCGTAGACGACGTTTACGCTATCGGTAAAGGCCGTCTTGTAGGTCGTCCCAAATATTGATCTAACTTTTCAAACATATTTAAGGAGAATACATCTATGAAAATTGTAAACGTTATCTGCTCTCCCGGACGTACCGGTTTCTATTTTGATGACCAGCGTGCTATCAAGCGCGGTGCAGGCCACGACGGTATGTTCTACGTAGGAGAACCCGTAACAGAAGGGTTCCAGGCTGTTCGTCAGGCAGGCGAATCCATTTCCGTTATGATCGTTCTCGAAGACGGTCAGGTTGCATACGGAGACTGCGCAGCAGTTCAGTACTCGGGCGCAGGCGGCCGTGATCCTCTCTTCTTGGCAAAAGATTTTATTCCGATCATTGAAAAATATATCAAGCCCGAACTCGTCGGTAAAGAAGCAGACAGCTTCCGCGATCTCACGAAGATGATGGAAGCTATCCAGGTTGAAGGCAAGCGCCTCCACACCGCTATCCGTTACGGCGTATCTCAGGCTCTCCTTGATGCAGTTGCAAAGGCTTCGGGCAGAATGATGTGCGAAGTCGTTGCAGACGAATACGGATGCACTGTCAGCGAAACTCCCGTTCCGATCTTCACTCAGTCGGGTGACGACCGTTACGACAACGCAGACAAGATGATCATTAAGGGCGCTCAGGTCCTTCCACACGCTCTTATCAACCACGTTGAAACAAAGCTCGGTAAAAACGGCGAGCTCCTCGCTGACTACACCGCTTGGTTGCGTGACCGTATCCTTGCAAACAGAGTTGACTCCGAATATATGCCCGTTATGCACATGGACGTTTACGGCACTATCGGTGCTGTGTTCGGCAACAACAACTACAAGGAAATGGCTGACTACATCGAAAAACTCGGCGAGATCGCAAAGCCCTTCAAGCTCCGCATCGAAGGCCCTATGGACTGCGACAGCACGAGAGAAGCACAGATCGAAGCACTTGCAGGTCTTACCGCAGAGCTCGACAAACGCGGTTGCGACGTTGAACTCGTTGCTGACGAATGGTGCAACACTCTCGAAGATATTAAACTCTTCGCTGACAACAAAGCAGGCCACATGATCCAGATCAAGACTCCCGACCTCGGCGGCGTAAACAACACCATCGAAGCTGTTCTTTACTGCAAGGAAAAGGGAATCGGCGCATACCAGGGCGGAACTTGCAACGAAACAGACAGATCCGCACAAGTCTGCGTACACTGCGCTATGGCTACACAGCCTACACAGATCCTTGCTAAACCCGGTATGGGCGTTGACGAAGGCTACATGATCGTTTACAACGAAATGAGCCGTATCATCGCTATCCGCGAAGCAAAAAAGGCGTAAATACAAAAGCATAAGAGGATGCAGTTCAAAAAAACTGCATCCTTTTTTTGACGGTATAGTATTGAATAAAGTATAGAAATATGCTATAATTCGATATATCGTACGGGATAAAAACAATAGTATCTTTTATTCGACAAATGTAAAGGATCTTTCATCGGAGGCGGTTTGAGTGGACAAGAAAATTGAACGCTTTATAAAACTGTATCCTTGGTATGCAGGCTTGACAAGCGATCTTCTTTTTTACGTTGCGATAGGCTCTCTGTTCTTGACGGTAGTCAGAGGCTTTACGACTGCAGAGATCGTTTCTTTGACCACGGTATCGACAATAGCATCGATCACTCTCCAGTTCCCCGTACTCTGGATCATAAAAAAGGTCGGCAACACCGTGTCTGCCCGACTCAGCGGCTTCTTTATGCTTCTTTCCGCATTGTGTTACACGTTCGGGCCCACGTATTACGTCGTTTTGTTCGGCGGGATATTCCACAACGTTTCCTCGATATTTCTGCAGGTTTCATTCGTTACTCTGGAAAACAACCTTGACATTGCAAACAGACACAGCGAGTTTATAAAGATCAGGGCTTCGGGCAACAAGATCTACGCAATTCTGACGATGCTCGTATCGTTCGTCGCAAGTCTTTTGTTCAATCTGAATCACTACCTGCCTATGATATGCTGCGTTCTTGCAAGCTTATCGGGCTTTATAATCTCGTTTTTCATGGTAGATTATTCGGGCGACGAAGGAAAAGAAAAGAACGAAAAACAGCCTGAAAAAAAAGCCAAGATAAGTTACGGAAAGACCGTTATCATTACTTTGGCTGCTTACGGCATTTTCTTTGCATTGGTAACATCGGGACAGACGAACCAAAAACTGTTTATCCAAGAACATCTGTTTCTCGACTTTAACGTCGACAACACGGCATTGATCCTCGGCGCAATACTCACGGTATCGAGGGTCGTCAGGGTCATTTCGAACGGACTTTTCGTAAAGCTATACGAAAAAATGGGGCAGAAGATCGGACGCCTTTTGTCCGTGCTCCTGTTTTCATCGTATGCGCTGTCCGTTATCGGCTCGTTCATCCCGCCGGTAGCTGTAAAACTGACGGTTATGGGTTTGGGATACGTTATTCTGCTTTTCGTGCGCGATCCGTTTACTCTGTACATACAGGACATCATATTTGAAAACACCCCCAAAGAACAGCACCGCACGCTTATCACTATGATGCGTTTCGGCGTAAAGCTCGTAACGGCAGGATTGAGCACGGCGGCTACGTTATTATTGCTCAAATTCCCGTTGATCGTAGTTATTATGATGATGGGAGCTCTTGCAGTCATTGAGATTTTGCTTTGTTTGTACTTATACAAAGCTATAAACTCGCAAAAAAAAGCAAAAGCTCTTCAAGAGGCATAATTATTTTTTAATCATATCAGCAAACAAAAGAATCCGGCCTATAAAAATACAGATAAAAAAGAAGGCAAATTTATGACCGAAAACACTCAAAAACTCATTATAGAGCACTATAATACATACCCTAACGCAAATATCAAAGACTTTTTCAAGTTTTTGCACCAGAGTTCATTCGGCTGTGAACATATCATCACCGACTGCGGATCGGCTGTGAGAAACATCGAAACAGAATTTGAAAAAATGCAAAAGCACGAGCATTCGGACAACTTCGTCAGCTATCTCGACGGCGAATACGTCAGGGTGGACCTCGGTTATCTGTACACCGGTCTTTCGGCAAAAACTCTCGGAAAACTGCTCTTTTTATCGGCAAAAAAAGAGGAAAACGGACAAAACGAACTCAATGAAAAACTCGCTGTTTTTAAAAAAATGATCGAGACGGGCATTCTTCCCTTTTGCATAAAAGACTACGAAAAAGAATATGAAAACTGGAAAAAAGCGGGTTTTTCCGCCATACACCATTCGGACAGATTCAGAGAGGAATACGATCCTCACTACCGTGTGATCTCGAAAGATCTTGCTTTCTTTCTACCCTTTTTTGCAAAAGTTGACAGTCTGCCGAAAAACCAAAGAAACATAGTCGCGATCGAGGGCGGAAGCGCGTGCGGAAAGACGTCTTTGGGAAAGATTCTGGAAAAAGTATACGACTGCACGGTTCTGCATACCGACGACTTTTTTTTGCGCCCCGAACAGAGAACGCCCGAACGTTTTGCCGAGGCGGGAGGCAATATCGACCGCGAAAGACTGCTTGACGAGATATTTTTGCCGTTAAAAGAAAACAAGGCCTTAAATTACAGAAAATTTGACTGTTCAACCTTTTCTCTGACCTCCCCCGTCTCCGTCGACGCGGGAAGCCTGGTTTTCGTCGAGGGGGCATATTCGATGCACCCGGCATTTCAAAAATATTATTCTCTGTCGCTGTTTATCGACATCGACGAAAATACACAAAAAGAACGCATATTAAACCGAAACACTCCTTCCCTTGCAAAACGTTTTTTCAGCGAGTGGATACCTTTGGAAAAAACGTACTTTGACTCGCTTAATATCAAAGAAAGATGTACTTTAAAAATTGACGTTTCACAATACAAGGAGGCGACAAAATGAAAAAAAGATGTATACTGTTTTTGACGGTCGTACTGGCTGCAACCATCGTCGGTTCCGTGGTTTTGAACGGTTGTTCTCCGAGTGGCACAAAAGGGACAGAGACGACCTTAAATACAAATGATACGGCTACGCCTCTTTCGCCCGAAACGGCTGATACGGGCACGTCGGCACCCGAGACGGAAACGTTAGAGATCACGGATACAGAAGCTCCTCCGGAGACAGAACCTCTGCCTCCCGGCTACGTTCAGGTTACCGAAATGTCGCTCACTTTTTACGCTACGGATATAACGATAGGGCAAATAAGAATGCCCCTGGTTACGATGCTCCCCGAAGACGCGACCGACAAGAGCGAAATATGGACGTCGTCGGACGAGTCGATAGCTACGGTCGACGAATACGGCAATATAAAGGGTGTTTCCATAGGTCAGTGTACTGTTACTGTTACGTCGGCGTCGAATCCCGCAGTTTCCCATACGGTTTCGGTAAACGTTATTCCCGAAGCACCGCTTACTTACATAGACGGCATACTCATCGTAAACAAAACGTACGCCTTGCCCAGCACTTATAATCCCGGATACGACAACGAGGCGTTTGCTCAGCTTTCGGCTATGTTCAACGATGCAAAACAGATCGGCTACACATACTGGATAGCTTCGGGCTTCAGAAGCTACTACGACCAGTATACCCTTTATAATAACTACGTTGCCATGGACGGCAAAGAAGCTGCAGACCGTTATTCCGCAAGGGCAGGTCATTCGGAACACCAAACGGGTCTTGCATTTGACTTAAACTATCTTACCTGGGCATTCGGAGACAGTCCCGAAGGTATTTGGCTCGCCCAAAACTGCCACAAATACGGTTTTATTATCCGTTACCCGAAGGACAAGGAGCACCTTACCGGATACATGTATGAGCCCTGGCACGTACGCTATTTGGGCGTTGAAAAAGCGACGGCAGTCTACGAAAGCGGACTCTGTCTCGAAGAATATCTGGGCATTACTTCCGTTTACCGATAAAAAAAACGCCGTTTTTTCAAATTTTTAATCGATCCCTGTATATAAAAATATCGGCCAAAACCTTGACATCACAATAATAGTAGTGTATACTACCGAATAGATAAAAATCTACATTATATTTTATTTATAATATTGGAGGATTAAATCATGAAATTTGTTAAGATCATGTCGTTGGTTCTCGCAGTTCTTATGTGCTCGGTTATGTTCATAGGCTGCTCTTCCGACTATGCTGCAAACAACACTGAATTTGTGATCGGTGTATCCGGTCCCCTTACAGGTGACGCTGCCGTTTACGGTGTAGCTGTTAAGAACTCCGCTCAGATGGCAGTTGACGAGATCAACGCTGCAGGCGGTCTCAACGGCAAAAAGTTTAAACTCGTTGTTATGGACGATATGCACGACGCTACCAAGATCGCTGCTAACTACTCTTCTTTGTACGAAGGCGGTATGCAGGTATCTCTCGGTACTGTTACAACAGCTCCCGGCCTCGAGTTCAAAAACCTTTCCAAGGACGATAACGTATTCTTCCTTACCCCCTCTGCTTCGGGCGACGATATCCCCGGCGGCGGCAACGGCTTCCAGATGTGCTTTGCTGACGGTAACCAGGGTAAAGTTGCTGCAAAATTCGTAAACGAAACATACGCAGGCAAGACTATCGGTATCTTCTACAAGTCCGATGACGCTTACTCAAAGGGTATCTACACTCAGTTCAAGGCTAACCTTGACAAGTCTGTAAAGACTGTTGAAGCTTCCTTCACAGACACAAACTCCACAGACTTCTCTACCCAGATCAACACACTTAAAGACTGCGAATTCATTTTTATGCCCACATACTACGATCCCGCTTCGTTGTTTATGACACAGGCAAAAGACATCATTGCCGCTGATGCAGTTTACTACGGTTGCGACGGTTTCGACGGCATCGACAAGATCAAGGGCTTCGACATTAACGAAATTCCTCAGGCAGTTACAATGCTCTCTCACTTCGACTCCAACGCTACCGAAGGTATGGCTAAGGAATTCATCGACAAGTACACCGAAAAGTTCGGCAAAGAAACTCTCAACCAGTTCGGCGCTTCTGCGTACGACTGCGTATACGCTATCTACAATGCAATGAAGGAATATGAAGCTGACGGCAAGGAGATCCCCGTAACCATCAGCGCTTCCGACCTCTGCGATATCCTCAAGGGCAAGTTCACAGGCGGATTCACCGTTAAAGAAGCTGTAACAGGAAAGAACATCACTTGGGAATCGACCGGTTACGTAAACAAGAGCGCTATCAAGTACGTAATCAAGGAAGCAAACTGACTTTAGTCATTTTGACTCACGGTAATTAATTTATACGATTTACTGCGTATGTCGGTTTCTGCCGACATATGCAGTTTTCGGTTATAAATCGGTTATAAAAAAATCACCTTTGCATCGTGCAAAGAAAAGGTGTGTATATTTTATGGAATTTGTATTATCAACAATCATCAACGGTTTAAGCGTAGGCGGCGTCTACGCAATAATCGCATTGGGTTATACGATGGTTTACGGTATTGCAAAGATGCTCAACTTCGCTCACGGCGATATTATAATGGTCGGCGCTTATGCAATATACGTGTTCATCGCTATGGGAAACCCGTTACTCGCGGTCGTTTTGTCGGTTATTTTCTGTACGGTCTTCGGAATATTGATCGAAAAGATTGCGTACAAGCCTCTGCGCGGAGCTTCACCTCTCGCCGTTCTTATCACGGCTATCGGCGTCAGCTATCTGCTTCAGAGCTTGGCTCAGATCATTTTCGGATCGACAAAGTTGAACGTAACCGTGTACGATTTCGGCATAGTAGAATTTATGGGAGTTACGATCCAGGTTTCCAGCCTTGTAACTATGGCTGTCGTACTTGTCGTTATGGTCTCCCTAACTCTGTTTATTAAGCTCACACGCACGGGACGCGCTATGATCGCCGTTTCGGAAGACAAGGGCGCTGCTCAGCTTATGGGTATTAACGTAAACAGGATCATTATGATCACGTTTGCTATCGGCTCGGCCTTGGCGGCTCTC
>JAZNOI010000042.1:0-83009 GCA_045580755.1 Eubacteriales bacterium
CAAAGCTTGTCACCGCAGATAAGGCAAAGGTCTATTTCAAGGACGTTGCGGGTGCGGATGAAGAAAAGGGAGAGCTTGAGGAGATCGTAGAGTTCCTCCGCAAGCCCGAGTATTTCACAAAGCTTGGTGCGAAGATCCCCCACGGCGTACTCCTTGTAGGCCCTCCCGGAACGGGTAAGACCCTGCTTGCAAAAGCAGTTGCGGGCGAGGCCGACGTCCCCTTCTATTCAATAAGCGGTTCCGATTTTGTTGAAATGTACGTAGGTGTGGGCGCATCCCGTGTCCGTGACCTTTTCGATACGGCAAAGAAGCATCATGCAAGTATCATATTTATTGACGAAATAGATGCAGTCGGACGTCACAGAGGCGCAGGTCTCGCCGGCGGCCACGACCAAAGAGAACAGACTTTGAACCAGTTGCTCGTTGAGATGGACGGTTTCGGAAGCAACGACGGAATAATCGTTATCGCGGCTACGAACAGACCCGACATCCTCGACCCCGCACTTCTCAGACCGGGAAGATTTGACAGACAGATCACGGTCAACTATCCCGACATTAAAGGCAGAGAGGCAATTCTCGAGGTACATTCCAGAAATAAACCTCTCGAAAAAGACGTTGACCTCAAAAAGATCGCTCAAACGACAGTTGGCTTTACGGGTGCCGACCTCGCCAACCTTCTCAACGAGGCTGCTCTCCTCGCGGCAAGAAAGAACAAAACTCTTGTCGGAATGGAAGATATCGAAGAAGCTTCGATCAAGGTTATCGTAGGTACTCAAAAGAAGTCGATGAAGATCAAAGAGTCGGAAAAACTCAAGACGGCATACCACGAGGCAGGCCACGCGATCATCGCGCACGTTCTTCCCTCGCTCGACCCCGTCAGACAGATTTCGATCATTCCGAGCGGCAGAGCTTTGGGTTATACGCTCAATCCGCCCGTTGAAGACAAATACAGCGTTTATAAAAACGGTATCAAAGAGGAGATCGCAATGCTCCTCGGCGGAAGAGCTGCCGAAAAGATCATTTTTGACGATATTTCCGGCGGTGCTTCAAACGACATACAGAGAGCTACGAATCTTGCAAGAAAGATGGTTACAAAGCTCGGTATGAGCGATGATCTCGGTCCTATCGTTTACGGCTCGGAAAACGAGAACGACGAGGTGTTCCTCGGAAGAAGCTACAACCAGTCTCGCAACTACTCTGAAGAAACGGCTTCCAGAATCGATAACGAGATCAAGACGATCGTTATGGACGCGTACGAAAGAGCACAGACTATCCTCAAGGATAATATCGATAAGCTCCACTTTATTGCAAAATATCTCGTTAAACACGAACTTCTTGACGATAAGCAGTTTGACTTGATCATGAACGGAGATCCCACCGAAGAAGATCTCGAAAAGCTTGCCGAAGAACGCAAGAAAAAGAGTATCGAGGAAAACGAGGAGCGCAAGAGGGAGAACGAGGAAAAAGAGCGCATCGCTTTTGAAGAAGCTCAGAAGGCGAGAGAATTCCACCCCGTCGACGACTTAGGCGAAACGGGAATCGAAGCTTTTGCAAGAACCTTCGAGGAAGACGAACCCGAAGAAGACACTGACGAAGAAGACACTGACGACAACAAAAACAACGACTAATAGCTGAAATTTATGGGCTACTCCTAAACGTGTAGCCCATAATTTCGATAAAGATACGGGTGATAATATGGTTGATTTAATGGGGCTTGAAAAGCAATTCTTGTCTTCACACATAAAAGAGGGCATTACGGCAGTTGATTTTACTATGGGAAACGGACACGACACGCTGTTTTTATCAAAGGCCATCGGAGAGACGGGAAAACTCTACGCTTTTGATATTCAGGATCAGGCTCTCGCAAACACACGTGCGAGACTCGAAGAAAACGGCTGCTTTAATAATTATACGCTTATAAAAGCTTCGCACAGCCTTGTAAAAGAATATGTAAAAGAGAAGATCGACGTGGGCGTATTCAACCTCGGATATCTCCCCGGCGGAGACAAGAGTATTACGACGTTGCGCGAGACAACACTCCCCGCCGTCGACGCCGCCCTTGAGCTGTTGAACGACGACGGAATTATACTTATAGCCGTTTATCCGGGACACGCAGAAGGCGAGATCGAGGGAAAACTGTTGACCGAAAGGTTGTCTACACTCGATCGAAAGCAGATATGCGTGAGCAGATTTACAATACTGAATTCACCTACTTCGCCCTATTTTATAGCAATAGAGAAGAAATAATATGCTGAACGTAACGATAATTTGCTGCGGCACGATCAAAGAAAAGTATCTTAAAGACGCGATCAAAGAATACGAGAAAAGGCTTACGGCTTTTTGCAAACTCACGATCAAAGAGATAAAGGAAGATTCGACTACGGCGGCCTACAGCGCCGTTTCGGCGTTTAAGGGCTGCAAGATCGCGCTTTGCATCGAAGGAAAGATGCTTTCGTCCGAAGAGCTTGCGTCGAAGATAGATTCTCTTGCCGTCGGGGGAACGAGTGATATTGCCTTTATTATCGGAGGCAGCGACGGACTAGCCGACGAGATCAAGAATATGTGCGACATAAGGCTTTCTTTTTCAAAAATGACGTTTCCCCACCAGCTTATGCGCGTTATTTTGCTCGAACAGGTGTACAGAGCGTTTACTATTATAAACCATAAGCAGTATCATAAATAATTATTTCTATAAACGGAGATCACACAATGAAACTGAAACCTCATACAAAATATCAGATAATATCGGTATTTGCGATGATTGCTGTATTCACACTCACCGTATTATACAGCAAGGGGTATTTTGACTTTTCGTTTATCACCAGACCAAGCAATTTCGGAACTCTCAACGGGGTCGAAATAGAAAGATTGGAAACCGAACCCGTTTTTGATGAGGACAGAATAGAGGAAGACCTGAACGACGCTATGGACGGAATGGACGATTTTGAAGCTCCCCCCGAAAGCGACGATCTGTACTTCCCCAATCCCGACGATTTTCCGACTGACAATATGTTCGAAGAAAACATGCCGAACTATTAACGCTATTCCTTATTTTAACAATAAAGGTATTTTTTGGACGAGAGAAGGTCAAAAACTTTGAATTACATAGCAGGAAGCACCGACGTCGCGGTAATCGGAGCAGGACACGCGGGTATTGAAGCCGCTTTAGCATGTGCGCGACTCGGACTTAAGACAATTTTATTTACAATAAACCTCGACGCTGTCGGTAATATGCCCTGCAATCCCTCAATAGGCGGTACGGGAAAGGGGCACCTCGTTTATGAGATCGACGCGCTTGGCGGAGAGATGGGCTATGCCGCCGATCTCGTTACGCTCCAGACGCGCACGCTCAATCTGGGCAAAGGTCCCGCAGTTCACTCGAAAAGAGTGCAGGCAGACCGCATCAAGTACCGCGAAATAATGAAAAAGACCATAGAAAACACCGAAAATCTCTCCCTCGTTCAAGCTGAGATCGTAGACTTTTTCACAGAAGAAACGGACGGCACGAAAAAAGTAACGGCTGTCGTTACGAAAATGGGTGCTGTTTGGAACGTTAAGGCAGCGATCGTTTGCGCGGGTACTTTTTTAAACGGCAGAGTTATCACAGGTGAATGCTCGTACGAGTCAGGTCCTGACGGTATGCTGCCCGCAAAAGGCTTTACAGACGCACTTTTGCGTGAAAATATTGAGATTTACAGATTTAAGACCGGCACGCCTCCCCGCGTTCACGCAGACACGGTCGACTTTTCCGACCTTGAGATACAGACGGGAGACGAAGACACCCTTCCCTTTTCGTCAAGGACAAGCCGGGCAGACTACAGTTCGCTCGAGCAGATTCCCTGCCACATTGTTTACACGTCGAAAGACACACACGATATAATCAAATCAAATCTTCACCGTTCTCCCCTCTATTCAGGCGAAATCAAGGGCACGGGTCCCCGTTATTGCCCGAGTATCGAGGATAAAGTCGTCAGATTTGCCGATAAAGAGCGCCATCAGCTGTTTATCGAGCCCTGCGGAAAGGACACGAAAGAGCTTTATATACAGGGCTTTTCATCTTCACTGCCCGAAGAAGTACAGATCAAAATGCTTCACTCGCTTAAGGGCTTTGAGAATGCACAGATGATGAGAACGGCTTACGCCATAGAATACGACTGCATCAACCCGACTCAGCTCTACCCCACCCTCGAATTTAAGGCTATATCGGGTCTATACGGTGCGGGACAATTCAACGGCACAAGCGGCTACGAAGAAGCGGCGGGACAGGGCTTGATCGCGGGGATCAACGCCGTATTAAAGATACGCGGCGAGCAACCCCTTATCCTTACGAGAGATTCGTCTTATATAGGCACTCTTATCGACGATATAGTAACAAAAGGCACGAACGAGCCATACAGAATGATGACCTCCCGCTCCGAATACAGACTTTTGCTGAGACAGGACAACGCCGATTTCCGACTTACACCCATAGGCCACAAGATCGGTCTTGTAAGCGATGAAAGATACAACGAATACCTCGCAAAGCAAAAAGCTATAAACGAAGAGGTCGAAAGGGCTAAAAATACGACCATATCACCTACCGACCAGCTTAACGGTATACTTTGCGAATGCGGCACAACTCCCGTTACCACCGGAGTTCGTCTCGCCGATCTGCTTCGACGCCCTCAGCTCAGCTACAAGCACCTTGAGCCCGTAGATAAAACCAGGGGTAATGTTCCGCTTGATATTATAAGCTGTGCCGAAGTTATAATTAAATACGACGGATATATCAAGAGACAGATCGCCGAGGTCGAAAAATTTTCAAAAACCGAGAGCATAAAGCTCCCGCATGATATTGATTATTTGTCGATAAAGGGCTTGCGACTCGAAGCAAGACAAAAACTTGACAAGATCAAACCCGAAAACATAGGCCAGGCAAGCCGTATAAGCGGTGTCAGCCCCGCCGATATAACCGTATTGCTCATTTACTGTCAGCAAAACCGCAGACAGAAAGAGGTAGACGAATGACAGATTATTCAGTCCTTTTAAGAGACGTATTCGAGAAAAACGGCATTTCCGAGCTGTTGAACTCGGATTCCGTGTCGAAACTCAATTTGCTTATAAATAATATGCTTGCCGTCAACGAAAAAATGAACTTGACCGCTATAACCGACGGCGAAGATATAATTTTGAAACACATTGCCGACTCGGCAACTATCGTTAAATACATTCCAAAAAACGCAAAGGTCCTCGACGTAGGTACGGGCGGTGGTTTCCCTGCGCTCCCCCTTGCTGTATTGAGAAAAGATCTTTCGGTCTACGCACTCGACAGCACAGCCAAAAAACTGCGTTACATAGACGAAACCGCAGCTCTACTTGGCATTTCTAACATAAAAACCGTCGTCGGTCGTGCTGAGGAACTCGGCAGATCGGTCAATTACAGAGCTCGTTTTGACGTTGTAACGGCAAGAGCGGTCGCATCACTCAATATATTGACTGAGTTATGTATTCCCTTCGTAAAATTAGGCGGCATCTTCATTTCGATGAAAGGCAGTGCCGCAAAAGAGGAGATCGACAGCGCAAAAAGCGGAGTCATTCAGCTTGGCGGAAGTAAATTTGAAGATGTTGAGCTTACTCTGTCTTATAACGACAAACAGTTCCAAAGACACATCGTTATCTCCAAAAAGATCAAAGATACCCCCGACAGTTTCCCCAGAATGTATAACAGAATTGCAAAAAAGCCTCTTTAATTCTTTTTTTGATCTTATTAATTCGTTTTTTGAGAATAAAACGGCAAAACGCCGTTTTATTCTTTTTTTATTGTATTATATCAGTTATTCTCCCACACAAAAACATTTTCCGCCGTACATGCTTTGAGCAATATTTTATTTCCCGTGTGTTATCATTCTCTTTGCATAAAAACAAAAAGGAGATAACAAATGAACGCGACGTTAAACATACCCCCGAAAAGCCAAAAACAGCACTTTGATACCCAGCTTATACCGACTGACCTTCTTTTCCCTAACCCGTCCCAGCCGAGATTTATTTTCGAGGACGAGCCTCTACTCAGACTTGCTGACAGTATCAGACGATACGGTATACTTCAGCCGCTTTCGGTTAAACCGGCAATACGAAACGGCATACAGTCATTTCAAATAATTGCGGGAGAAAGGCGCTGGAGGGCAGCCCGCATCCTCGGAATACAGAGAGTTCCATGCGTAATTCTCGACGTAGACAGTCAAAAATCGGCTGAAATCGCCCTCGTTGAGAACATTCAGCGCGAAGACCTTAATTTTTTCGAACAGGCGGCGGCTATTTCTTCACTTATTGACATCTACGGATTAACACAGGAACAGGCGGCACGCAGGCTGTCTATGAGCCAGTCTTATCTTGCAAACAAGCTTCGCATATTGAAACTCACTCCAAAAGAAAGAAAAGAGATCGTAAAAAACAAATTGACCGAGCGTCACGCGCGTGCGCTCCTTCGGATCGACGATCCCGAGGTTCGTTTTAATGCTATTTTATACGTTTCATCCAAAGAATTGAACGTCAGCGCAACAGAGAGATACATTGACACTCTGTTAAATCCCAAGTGCGACGCAACCGCCCCCAAAACAAAAGCTTTTATAAAAGATATTCGTTTTTTTACAAATTCGCTTGACCGTGCACTTGATATTTTAAAAAACTGCGGAATAAACGCAGTGTCAAAAAAATCCGAAAGCGATACCGAGACTATATTTACCATCACAATACAAAAACAGTAAAAACGTTCCACGTAGAACATTTTAGAAAAAAGTTCCACGTGGAACATTTATTTCCCCGTCGTGCAATATGTAAATTATTAATTACAAGATATATATTTATTGACAACGTCCGACTGTGCTGATATAATAATATAAGTAAGAATTTCAGCGGAGGATAGATCGGTGGGAAAAATTATAACCTTTGCCAACCAAAAAGGAGGCGTCGGAAAGACGACCTCTGCAATAAACATTGCCGCAGAAGCCGGTTTGGCAGGGAAAAAGGTTCTGCTCGTTGACAACGACCCCCAGGGCAACGCAACAAGCGGCGTCGGCTTGTTTGATAAGAGAAGCATAAGATATTCTACATACACGACGATAATCGAACCCGAGACCGTCAGAAACTCCATTCACAAGACCGATTTTGAGAACCTGGACGTTATGCCCTCAAACATAAACCTCGCAGGCGCTGAAATTGAGATAATCGAGTTTAACGACAGACACAAAAGACTGAAGACTGCACTCGACCTGATAAAAGACGATTACGATTATATTTTCATAGACTGTCCGCCGACCCTCGGATTGCTGACGGTAAATGCACTCGTAGCATCTGACGGAATTATTATACCCATGCAGTGCGAGTATTTTGCCCTCGAGGGCTTAGCACAGCTTTCATTGTCGATCAAAAAGGTTAAACAGATGTACAATCCGAACCTCGAGCTCGTAGGAATACTCATCACCATGTATAACGGCAGACTCAACCTGTCCGTGCAAGTAATGAACGAACTGAAAAAGTATTACTCGGACAAGATATTTAAAACCGTTATTTCAAGAAACGTAAGGCTAAGTGAAGCACCCAGCTTTGGAAAGCCCATTAAATACTTTGACAAGTACTCAAAAGGCAGTCAGGCATATACGGACGTAACGAAAGAAATACTCGAACGCATATAAATGCAGGAATAGGGGAAATTATGGCAAAAGAAAAAGGGACCGGAAGAGGAATAGACGCCATCTTCCTTGACAATTTCGATATAGACGACAACAAAGGCGACAAGATCACGAAACTGAGACTGAGCGAGATCGAGCCCGATCCGACACAGCCGAGAAGTATATTCGACCATAAGCCGCTCGAAGAACTCGCCGAATCGATCGCAAATCACGGTTTGCTCCAGCCTATTACCGTAAGAGAAGGCAAGAACGGCTATTACAGAATAATAGCGGGCGAAAGACGTTGGAGAGCCTCAAAAATGGCAGGACTTTCCGAAGTACCCGTAATTATTATCGAAGCGGACGACAGAAAGGCAGCCGAGCTGTCACTTATCGAGAACCTGCAGAGAGAAGACCTCAACCCGATCGAAGAAGCAAAAGCATATCAGGCGCTTATAGATGAATACGACCTCACACAAAAGGAAGTTTCTTCCATAATTGGCAAAAAAAGAGAGACGGTCACAAACGCGCTCAGACTATTGGACCTTCCCGAAGAGGTTGCAGAGCTCGTAAAACAGAACGAATTGACAGCAGGGCACGCAAAAGTTCTCCTCGGAATAAACGACAAAGAGCTGATCCCGATCGCCGCGCAGAAGGTGATCGAAAAACAGCTTTCCGTTAGGGCAACCGAGGCATTGCGCGACTCCTTGAACAAAAAAAGCGAAAATAGAGACGAAAACGAGAAAAACGACGGAGTTACGGTTGACTATATAGCAGATCTCGAAAAAAGAATCGCAGGTCAGATCGGCAGACATATCAAGATCAAGTCTACCGGAAAACGCAAAAAGATCGAAATAGAGTATACGGACAACAATGACCTCGAAAACATCGTCAAAAAGCTGTGCGGAAGCACCTTTTTTGAAGACTGATCCGCAAAAAATATAACAAATTATCGAGGCAAAAACAATGTTTAAATTAAATCTACCCGATTTTTCCTTTCTAAAGGAATTCGATTCAATGAACTTGACGATGGTGTTGCTCTCGGTCTGCATCGGTATCGCGATCGCATCGTGCGCGATGCTGTACAGACAGGTCTTTTTGGGCAACATTGCACGAAATATCATCAAAAAAGGCGCTCTTTCCGACGAAAAAGCGCTCACGCTTGAAGAACTGGGATACAAGAAAAACAGCTACTTAACAAAATTCGCCCTCAGAAAAAACTCGACCTTCAGAAAACTCGTGCTGTCGACCGAGGACGGAAAATACTATATTCCCGAAGATAAAAAAGACTACGTTGAGATAAGATACAGAAAAAAAGGCACAACGCCTTTCGGTGTCGTTTTCGGAGTGATCGCGATGCTCATAGTTGCATTCCTCTGCCTAACGCTTATCCCGATGTTCGCCGACGAAATCAATAAAATGCTTTAAAATAAATACTGAATCGAGGTATTATACATGAACACTCCTCCAAGAATGAGAACAGTATCTCAAAAAAAGAGAAGATCTCCCAAAAAAGTAAATAAACTTGCCCGTTTGTTGCTCGTAATGGCAATAGCGTCGTTAATATTGATAGCTCTTATCTGGGGCGTCAGCCACTTTATATTCGGATTCCGCTTTTTCTCGGTAGAACTCGACGACGGCTCTACCATTAAATATTTCGGAACAGTCGATTCATCGGGCTCACTTAAAGACGGAACTCTATATTTCTCAAACGGAAGTACGGGTAAAGTCGACGGCGCAAAAAGCACTATCACTTATTCAAACGGCGACGTCTATACAGGCGGACTCTCAAAGCTTGAAAAGAGCGGTGAGGGTATATATAAATACGCCAACGGCGACGTATACACAGGTTCGTTCTCCAAAAATGAGTTTTCGGGCACAGGTACGTTTAAATATGCAAACGGAGACGTCTATACAGGCGACTACAAAGACGGAATGATGCACGGAAAAGGAAAGTACACCTGGTCCGACGGCTCATACTATGACGGCGACTTCGAAAAAAACAAGAGAAACGGCAAAGGCAAGTTCGTATTGGATAAAAACTCCTATTACGAAGGCGATTACGTCGACGACGTAAAAGAAGGTAAAGGCAAATACGTATTCCCCAACGGCGATGTATACGACGGTGACTACAAAAACGACGTCAGAACAGGCAGCGGAACATATACCTGGGCAAACGGAGAAGTTTACGTCGGCGAATTCTTGAACAACGATATGCACGGCATCGGAAAATACACCTGGCCGAGCGGCAGAACCTACACCGGCGAATTCTACCAGGGCAAGATCCACATCGAAGAATAATAATTACCAATAAAAAAATCATCCACCTGTTACCCGGACAGGTGGATTTTCTTTGCAAAAAAACAATCAGGGCTTCGCCCCGAACCCTGACAAAAGGCGCGCTTTTGTAAAAGCGCCCTCTTGACTCCAGCCAAAACTTTTAATATTTAATAATCTTCATCCGTAGGGGACGGCGCCTTCGACGTCCCGCTTATAAAAAAACAAAAACGCTTTCGCGTTTTTAAAAAAAGCACAAACAGTCAGGGCTTCGCCCCGAACCCCACAAGAGACGCGCTTTTGTAAAAGCGCCCTCTTGACTCCAACCAAAACTTTTAATATTTAATAATCTTCATCCGTAGGGGAGGGGCTTGCTCCTCCCGATATAAAAAAAGAGGGTGATTCTACCCTCTTTTTATATTTTATCAAATCTTTCGCCAATCTTTCGCGGCTCAATCTTGCCCGCGCTTATCTCGGATATTTTTAAACAAAACTCACTGTACGACGGCGTTTTTATCGCCATTTTCAGCGTTACGCTGTCGCTGTATTCGATCCCGTCCTCTATAATGTCAAAGAACTGACATTCGTACCTGATCTTTTCATGGTCGGCATAACTGCATACTATCTCAAATTCCGTATATTCGGTATACGTGATGATCTGCGCATCCTCCGCAGCCCCCTTCGCCGCCGCAGTATACGCCCTGACAAGCCCGCCTTTGCCTAACAGAATACCGCCAAAATATCTGGTAACAACAATTACAGCATCGGTAAAACCCGTCTTTCTTATAACGTCAAGAACCGGCATACCCGCCGTTCCCGCAGGCTCACCGTCATCGCTGTACCTCGTCGTGTTCGTATCCTTTATAACGTATGCGTACACGTTGTGCCTTGCATCCGAATGCTTTTTCTTGATCTTGTTTACAAATTCAACAGCCTCCGCCTCGGAAGTAACCCTCTTGGCATACCCCAAAAACGTCGACTTGTCGATCACCGTCTCAAAAAAACCCTCGCCGCCTAACGTCGTATACAGATTCTCATTGTTGCTTATAGCCTTGTCCTTCATATGATCAATCTTTCTTGCACAAGTATTTTGAAAGCATTCCCTTTGTCTTTGAATCAACAGTCGCTTTTATCTTTACGCCTTCCGCCAAGTAGTCTGTATCCAAAATAACGGCATTCTTGTAAAGAACGTTAACCATCGACTGATCGTTGTGGGGAAACAAAAACGTTTCGTTTGTCTTTCCGTCGTTTACAAGCTCCTCGATTCTCGAAATGAGCTTGTCTACCCCCTCACCCGTTACCGACGAAATAAAGAAAAGGTTATTTTCTCCCGCTCCCTGCTTGAGTTTCGGAAGAACGCTCGTCTCCACGTCGCATTTGTTGTATACGTAAAGTATGGGTTTTCCCGACGCGCCCAGCTCCTCAAGCAGCTTTTCCGTAACGGCAAGCTGTTCGTGACATTCGGGCTCGGATGCGTCGATCATCACGAGAACGCAGTCCGAATAAGCAACCTCGTCAAGAGTCGATTTAAAAGCTTTTATAAGATGGTGGGGCAAGTTTCTGATAAAACCTACCGTGTCGGTCAAAAGTATTTCGTTTCCCGAAGGAAGCTCGTACTTTCTCGTAGTCGGGTCAAGTGTGGCAAAAAGCTTATTTTCAGCCAATATGCCAGCCCCCGTGAGATAGTTCAAAAACGTACTCTTTCCCGCGTTCGTATATCCCGCGATCGCTATTTTAAACAATCCCGATTTATCTCTCTGCTTTCGCTGAATACTCCTGTTTTTCTCGAGCAGCTCAAGCTCGTCCTCCAAAGCGTCCATACGGCGCTTTATGTGACGTCGGTCGCTTTCCAGCTTCGATTCACCGGGGCCTCGCGTACCGATACCGCCGCCCTGTCTCGAGAGCTGCAAGCCCTTTCCCGTCAGTCTCGGCGTCGTATACTTCAAAAGGGCAAGCTCGACCTGAAGTTTTCCCTCTCCCGTCTTTGCGTGCAGTGCAAATATATCGAGTATAAGCATACTGCGGTCAATAACGAGTATCTGCTTTTCGCTGTCACAGTTCACTTCGTTTTCAATATTTCTTATCTGCGACGGAGACAGCTCCGTATCAAAAACAACGAGGTCAGCATCGTTGTTTCTGCACAGCTCTGCCAGCTCTTTGAGCTTTCCGCTTCCGATATACGTTCCCGCATCGGGCGCAGTCTTAAACTGTGTCATTCTCGCAACGCATTTACCGCCCGCCGTATCAAGCAGTCTTTCAAGCTCGTCGAGCGACACTTCGGCATCCTCTCTGTCGTCACCGCGAAAAACCGCGCTGACAAGTATGCCTTTCGTTACGTCTTTATCCTGTATTTCGGAAAATATATTTAATTCGGGCATTTTTTCACCCCTTTTTCTTTTTAAAAACAAAAAGGGTAAGATGCGCAAAAATACATCTTACCCGTTGTTAGTCCAAGGTCAATTATTTTGCCTTGTTCAAGCGCTGTTTGAATTTGTCAACGCGGCCGCCTGCATCTACGAACTTCTGTTTGCCCGTAAAGAAGGGGTGGCACTTGGAGCAAATTTCAACACGCATATCGCCCTTTGTGGAACGAGTCTTAACTTCCGCACCGCAAGCACATTTAATTGTACATTCTTTATAATCCGGCTGAATAGCTGTTTTCATTGCACTGTACCTCTTTTATCAGTTTTTTACATATTGCATTGTATTATAACACATCGTTTTTCATTTTTCAATAGCAAACTGATTTTTTTTGCAAAAAAATGTTAATTTTTTTTTAAGACCGCAAAAATCACGTTATAAATAGTGTATAATGGGTTGATTTTTAATAAAAGGTATACCAAAATGACCCAAAACTGTATGAAAAACAAAGCAGTCTGGAAGGAGATCGACCTTTCGGACAAAGAAATTTTTGAAAATATCGGCAACAACGACGACGGGATCGCTATGTTCGGCTTTCCTTCCCTCTTTTTCTGGAAAGACCGTTACAATACCTCGTTCACCGTAATAAACGGAAACGTCGTTGCGCGCGGAATCTCCGACAGCGGCAGATGCGTCGTCTATTTCCCGCGCGGGCTTAACTGTCAAGTCGAAGAAACGCTCAAAACGGTAGTCTCCGACTGCGAAAACGGTATCACGTTTATGCCGCTTACGGAAAAGGTTGCACTCCAAATAAAAAACGTATTCCCCGACGCTGAACCCAAGCTCCTCGAAGAAAAATGCGAATACGTCTACAATCAATCCGATCTTTCGCTTTTGGCAGGAAAAAAATATCATTCAAAGCGCAACCACATAGCAAAATTCACAAAGGCGTACGACGCCGAATATTTGAATATAAATGAAAACAATCTCGACATTTTGAGAGAGTGTGCAAAGCATTTATACAACACGATCGAAAACAGTCCCAAAGACGAATTCGACTCGATAAACCGCGCAATTGACCTCTTTTCCGAGCTTGAACTGCGCGCCTGCGTTATTAAGGTTGACGGAAACTACGTCGCTTATTCGATCGGCTCGTCAATAAACGCCGACACTGCGGATATTCATTTTGAAAAAGCCGACAGAAGCTACGACGGAAGCTATGCCTTTGTCAACAACCAATTCGCAAAGCACGGTTTCTATGACAAAAAGTATCTTAACCGCGAGGAAGACCTCGGCATCGAGGGTTTAAGAAAAGCAAAACTCTCATATTACCCCTGTAGGCTTAACAAAATGTATTCAATTAAATTATAAAAGCAAAAAACACTTGCATTTTTTTTAACCGTGTGTTATAATACCAACTACTTATTATATATGAAACGCGTTTAAGAAGTTCGGCGCAACGCATAAAGCATACACAGAGAGGATACCGTCTTTGGCTGTAAACGGTCCTATGTCGGCGTTTGACGCATTTCGCTTCCCAGCGGAACGGGTGAACGAGATCAGTAGTCCGTTACGGAAAGGGCACCGTTACAAGCCTCTGTAAAGTGTTTGCTTTATTGCATAAATAAAGGTGGTACCGCGGAAAACTCAAGTCTTTCGTCCTTTGATCATAAGGATGGAAGACTTTTTTACGTATTTTTGCATCGGTTCTACGGCACCGACTGTTTTCAGACTATTTTTGAAAAAATAATAAATTATCATATATTTTGGAGTGATCAAAAAAATGAAAGAAAGACTTGACGCTTTACTCCGTGACGGAGCAAAGAGAATTGACGAGGCAAAAACCGAAGCCGAGCTTCAAGAGGTTAAGGGCGCGTTACTCGGAAAGACAGGTGCCATAACCGAACTTCTCAAAGAGATCCCCAAGCTCGACGTAGCCCTCCGTCCCGAAATGGGAAAGGCTGTAAACAACGTAAAGACGTTGCTTACCGAGCACATCGAGGGAAAGAGAGAGGAACTCAAGCTCAAAGCATCGGAGATCTCCCCCGACTTTGACTACACGCTTCCCGGAAAGGCTCCCATGATAGGCGGCCTTCACCCCATAACACAAATGTGCTATGACTTGAACGACGCGTTTCGTTCGATGGGTTTTGAGATCTATCAAGGTCCCGAGATCACGAGCGAATATTACGCATTTGACAACCTCAACTTCCCGCCCCAGCACCCCGCAAGAGAAAGCATGGACACCTACTGGCTCGGCGGACACGATTCGGGCGAGGCAAACGAAAAGCTCTGTCTCCGTCCTCACTTGACGGGCGGCAGCGTTCGTTATATGCAGACCCATAAGCCCCCTTACCGTTTCGTATATCCCGGCAGAGTTTACAGAAACGAAACCACCGACGCAAGACACGAAAGAGCTTTCTTCCAGTATGAAGCGCTTATCGTTGACAAAGACCTCACCTTTACGTCGGGAAAGGTTATGATCAAGAGTATTCTCTCAAAAGTATTCGGCAGAGACGTGCCCGTCAGAATGAGAGCAGGCTTCTTCCCATTCGTTGAGCCCGGTTTTGAGATCGATATGGGCTGTCTCGTATGCGGCGGCAAGGGCTGCAGTGTATGCAAGCACGTAGGCTGGATCGAGATCATGCCCGGCGGCACACCCCACCCCAACGTTCTCAAAGCGGCAGGCGTTGACCCCGATGAATATACGGGATTCTACGTAAATATCGGTCTTGACCGACTCGTAATGATGCGTTACGGCGTTGACGACGTTCGTTTGTTCCACGGAACAGACTTACGATTCCTCAACCAATTCCGTTAAGGAGGAACTGATACCATGAAATTATCGCTTAATTGGATAAAAGACTACGTAAAACTGCCCGAGGATATGGATCTTTCGAGACTTGCTTACGACCTTACGATGTCCACCGTTGAAGTCGAAGGCGTACACGACCTTGGAAAGCAGTTCGACAAAATAGTTGTCGGTGTCATCAAAGAAGTTTTGCCCCACCCCAACGCAGACAAGCTCCGCGTTTGCAAGGTCGATGTCGGCACCGATGAGATAAAAGACATCGTATGCGGAGGAAGCAACCTCGAAGCAGGAATGAAGGTTGTCGTTGCCTGCCCCGGAGCTATGGTTCGTTGGCACGGCGAAGGCGAGCCCGTCGAAATTAAAAACACGAAACTCAGAGGCGTCGCAAGCTTCGGTATGATCTGCGCGTCCGTCGAAGTAGGTCTTGCCGACCTTTTCCCCGCTGCAGAAGAACACGAGATCATGGACGTGACCTTCCTTGACGTTGCGGCAGGTACGCCGGTCGCAAAAGCGCTCGACCTCGAAGATATGATCCTCGAGATCGACAACAAATCTATGACGAACCGCCCTGACCTTTGGGGTCATTACGGTATCGCAAGAGAGCTTGCCGCCCTCTACGATCTCCCCCTCGTTGAATTTGAAAAATACACCCCGAATACTACCGAAGAATACGACGTTCGCATTATAGATGAAGAAAGATGCCCCAGATATATCGGCGCAAAGATCGAAGGACTTTCGGTAAAACCTTCTCCCTACGAAATGCAGAGCCGTATCTGGAGAGTAGGTATGAGACCCATAAACGCCCTCGTTGACGTTACGAACTACGTTATGTTGGCTTTGGGTCAGCCCACACACGTTTTTGATTCCAACCATATAATTGACCATATAGAAGTAAGACGCGCAAATGCGGGCGAAAAGCTCCGGCTTCTCAACGATAAGCAGCTCGAGCTCTCGAACGACGACCTCGTTATCGCCGATGCAGAAGGCGCAGTTGCTCTCGCGGGCGTTATGGGCGGTTCAAAAGACTCCGTACTTCCCGAAACCGACAGCGTTATCCTCGAGGTTGCAAACTTCGAGTCAAAGACGGTTCGCAGGACCGCGCTCCGTTACGACAACCGTACCGAAGCTTCTTCCCGTTACGAGAAGGCTGTAGACCCCGAAAGATGCGATCTCGCGCTCTCTCTTTGCATGGAGCTCTTTGCCGAGCTTTATCCCGAAATGAAGGTTACTGCATTCAAAGACCTTTACGTAAACAAGCTTACAAAAAAAGAGATCGACGTTGACTTCGACTGGCTCGACAGACGTCTCGGCAAGCGTATTCCCCAGGAGATCGTTGCGAAAAAGCTGGGCGCTATGGGTTATGAAGTTACTTTCACCGAAACGGGTATGCACATAGTCGTTCCCACGTGGAGATCGACGGGAGACGTTTCGATCAAAGCCGATATTATGGAAGAAGTTGCCCGTATGTACGGCTATGAAAACTTCGAACCGACCCCCATTACCACCTCGTTTGACAGCGCGATCAACCAGCTCGGTATGGACCTTGTCCGCAAAGTTAAAGAATACCTTGCTTTCCGTTGCAATATGCAGGAAATATTCACTTATCCCTGGATGACCGATACTTTTGTAAACGCGATACTGCCCAATACGGACGGAGTTCTCACACTTTCAACTCCCCCCTCCCCCTCGGAGCAGTATATCCGTTCAACCCTTCTCCCCAACATCTGCAAAGCTATCGTAAAGAACGAACACAACTTTGACGAATTTGCGATTTTTGAAGAAGCACAGATATTTGCCGACCGCGACTATTCGTCCCCCTATGACGAAAAAGAAAAGCTCCCCTACCAGAGAAAGCACCTCGGCTGCGCTTTCGTCGGCAAGGCTGACAGCGTAGGCGATCTGTTCCGTACCGCAAAAGGCGTTATCGGAATGATGCCCCGTTATACTCACATGGAAGCTTTTGAGTTCAAGCGCGAGGAAAGACCCTATTGGGCAGACGAAACCGTTTGGCTCAACATATATCTCGGCGATAAGAAGATCGGTGATATCGCACTCCTTTCGAGAAAAGCGGCTATCGCATGCGGTATAAAAGTGCTTTCCGCCGTACTCGTTGAACTCGATATGGACGCATTCGTTCCCCTTAAATCGAGAACGAACAAGTATGCTCCCATTCCCGAATTCCCCACTAACTATTACGACCTTTCGTTCCTTGTTGACTCTATGGTTAAGTGGAGCGACATCTACAACGCCGTAGCAGGCAAGAAGAGCGAAAACCTCCAGGACGTTCTCTTCGTCGACGAATATAAAGGCAAACAGATCCCCGAAGGTAAAAAGTCGATCACGATCCGTCTCGTTATCGGATCAAACGAAAAGACGTTGACCGGTTCTGATATAGAAGCCGTTGCAAACAGCGCGATAAAGAAGCTTTCTAAGCAGCTCGGTGTCGACATCCGTACGGTTTAATACAAATCAATACAAACAAAAACACCACTCCGTTCACAATAACGGGTGGTGTTTTGTTTTTTCGGACATAGCCACACGCGTACAGGTGGAGAAAATAATTCCGTAGGGGCGTTCTGTGAACGCCCGCGGGCGAACATTGTTCGCCCCTACGAACAAAATAAGGACAGAAAACGTAAATAATCTCTAATTGTAGGGCCCGGCGTCCTCGACGCCCCGTTTATATAAACGGTTTCAAATAATATAATATCTTCGCCAGCCAAGGATGTGGGGTGTCGGGGAGAAAACTTCGGCGTTTGAGATGGTTTCTCCCCGACAAGACAAAAACGCTGCCGCGTTTTTTAAAAGAGCACAAACAGTCAGGGCTTCGCCCCGAACCCCACAAAAGGCGCGCTTTTGTAAAAGCGCCCTCTTGACTCCAACCAAAACTTTTAAAATTTAATAATCTTTATTGTAGGGGGCGACGTCAAAAGGCGCCCCGTTTATAAAAAAACGCACGGATAACCGTGCGTTTTTTATTTGTTTTTTTCGTAGAATTTACCGTCGTTTTCACTTCTTCTTGCACAGTATCCGTCGTGCAGTTCCATAAGCAATATATCCTCAACGACCGTTTCTTCTTTGGATAAATACAGCCTTTCACCCGTTTTTAGATTAAACGGAACTTCCGGCTGATGATATTTTTCAGTTCCCGAATAATTGTTACAATATACGACTAAGCTTTCCCCCGGTTTCAAAAGCCTTTTTGGAATCATATACTTTCCAAGCTTTTTCTCCGTATCGCTCAGAGAATAACCGTACGTTGTCAGTGTTTCCGTTGACGACGGATTATATATAACGATATAGTCGTCTGCTCCCTCGCACGAATACTCAAGTATCGAAAGCTTGATATTCTTTTTCGGAACAACGATACATTCGACTTTTACCATACCTGCCTCTCTGTTCTCGCTGTCAATATAAAGCTCTTTTTCCGTTACCTCTTTGCCGTTTATAACCCAATGCGAAAACTCGTATCCAACCTTCGGTATACAACTGTACGTTTCGCCGTATTCAACGACGTAGGTTCCTTCGAAATCTTCGTTTATCTCCCAGTTGCCTGCAACGACAGTACAGTTTTCCGGTTTAGCAATAACGACCTTATACGTATTACCGCTTATGCCGAACGCTTGTTTCAAGTCGGCAATAAGAGTAGCGGGTCTCTCTTTTGCATAAATTCTGTTTTCTTCAACCGACGATTCGACCGCCGCAAGAGTTCTTTTCGAGTACTTGCTTTCGGACTTATAATACTTAAGCTCCGTATATCGCTCCTCGTGCATCGCGTCAACAGTCGCAATATAATTCTCAGTCGAGAATGCACCGTTCATAAGCTCCAGGCAATAGTCAACGAATTTTGCCACGCAGTCTTCGCGTTTCATCAATGCAATAAACCATTCGCTTATTCTCGGGCTGTCGGGGTTCAGTATGTTCGTATTCAGTATATTTTTACTTGCTCCCCAGTGCCAATCCATATCGTGAACAAGGAATCGCCATCTGCCGTCAAACACCGTTCCTTCACGGTATTCCTCACCCTCCGCGGCATAATACCTGTATGCCTTGTGGTTATTGTACGGCCAGTCGTAGTTGTTTATATAAGTATTGATCGCATAGTAGAACAGAAAATTGTCAACGTCGACAAGCTTGCAAAACTCTGCATATACATCATCGTCGGTCATATCGGCGTTGCCGTATATTTCATAAATATTATTCCACTCGTCATAGAAAAACTGATCTTCTTCGATAGTATCTATCTCATATCGCTTATCGGGTTTTGATCTTTCGGGCCCCGATGCGACAGCCATAGTACCCGGATAGTAACCGTAATGCTGTTCGAACCACTTATCGCATATTACGTCGTGCATCCACATACTTCCGTAATACTCACCGTTCAAAAAAACGGATACGGGCTCGATCTTTTGCGCTCCCGGGAATCCCGCCATATCGGCTAAAGTCTGATGCAATTCGTCTCGCATGTGCGAACCGTTAAGGTCACTGCCCGAAGAACGAAGCAGCACCCTTTTATATTCCGTTATCAATCTTCCCGAACCGTCAAGCGCATACTGCTCTCCGAAAAACGGGTAACTCAGCTTGTTTAATACGGGTTCGTAATCGGTTCTTGCATACACTTTAAGCGATTTCAGTATCGCTGCTCTCGAATATGCGCCAAAAGGCCGAACGCCCACCGTTTGATTTATGACCTGCTCCCCTTGCGGTGTAAACATCTGAATGTTTACACTTCTCTCGGAAGCCCAGCCTCGCAAATTAAATCCAGCAGGTGATATATTTATAACCTCTTCGTTCGGATTCGCCGCTATCCAATCATCACGCAGTTTTCCCGCCACCAGTATGCCGTTTTCATACCCAAACAACTTATCGGGATCGCAGGTAATAAAAACAGTCAAATTCGTAAAACGCTCGTTTACTTTGCGCCCCACCGAAAAGGTGTTGAATATGCAGTCCCCCCACGTACCGTCGGGATACATTGGACGGGCAGTTATGGAGTATACGATAGTCCTAACGGGATCGTCGGACAGACGTATACCGCCTTCGCTGTAAACGCGGCAACTCTCTTTGTCAACCGTCTCTCCGGGCACCTCACCGTCTACCGTATAATATATGGTGCACGGGCTCGCCGCACCGATCTTAACGTCTAAGTCTTCTTGATAAAAACCCGGCTCGGTTATAAAGTAAATACCCTTTTCGACCTTAGCTCCCGTGGGTTTTGTATCATTTTCCGTCTCTGTTCGGTCTCCGGAAAACATAAAAAACGAGCCCAGGGTCAAAAGAGACAGCACCAAAAAAGCAATTCCGCTTTTTATGTATTTATTCATATAATTTCCCTGTTTTTGTTTTAAAAAAATCACATATCGCTTGTAAATTCAACGATCATTGAGTTGGTAACCCCGTCAAGTGTCATAAATTTGTCTGCCAGTTCATTCGCAAACTTCTTTCCGGACACCTGGATCGTGATCTCGCAATCGGTCTTTGTTCTTATGCTGTTTTTAAGCCTGTAAAAAGGCTTAGGAAGCATCTTTTCAACATTTTCCTTTGCTTCGGCATCGTACTTCACCACAATAAGATATTTCTTGATCCCAAAGCGGAGCAACACACCCAAAACGTATACAACGGCAATAAACAAAGTGCAAAAGATCGCCGTCTGATACAATCCCGCACCGCAGGTTATGCCTACCGCAACCGACCAGAACAAAAAGCCTACGTCAAGCGGGTCTTTTACTGCCGAACGGAAACGTATAATACTGAGCGAACCGACCATACCGAGCGACAACACGATATTCGCGGATATCGTCATTATGATAAACGTGGTAATAAGAGATACCAAAACGAGCAAAAGATTAAAATTCTCACTGTAACAAGTGCCGCGGTAAAACAGTCTGTATACAAGATATATCACTATACTGCAAGCCAAGGCTACGCCGATTCCGATAAAAATCTCTTTCGGAGACAGCTCGAGCAACAATCCCGACTGCTCTATACTGTTCTTAAAATCTTCAATGAGTGTCTTCATTTGTGTTCTCCATTTTATATTCTAATTATTTTTGAATCAATTTTATATTGTTTTTCAAATAGTCTCTGCACAGCATATATTTTGAAGCCGCCATAGGCGTATAGCCGATCGAGAGCAACTGTCTTATATATTCGGGCAAAAAGTTATCGAACTTAACCTCGAGAATAACCTCGTTTCTGCCAAAAACATAACCGTTTTTATACTCTTTTGAGAAAAAATCGTTCGTAGTTATGCCGCAAGAAAGCTCTTTGTCAAACGTTATTCGAGTATTTGAAAGCGGGTGCAAATACGCCTCTCTTACGTAATCGACCGTAACCACAGGGGAAAGCCCCTTGTCTCTGTTCAACAAAAACACCCTTTTGCATAAATCGTTTTCTTTTTCCGCCAAAGGAGAAAAATCGTTTGATTTCATCGAGTCAAATATTTCTTTGTCTATCCTAAAACTCGTTTTGTTGATCTTATTCAGCTTTTTTTCTTTACATTCAAGGGCTATGAACGATGGGTCATAGTTATAAGCTCTGATCCTGTATTTTTTTCTGTTTGCATCACCCGAGAGTTTTTCGTAGTATGACGTATCTTTGTTGTCGTCGAGATACAGGCTTGTTATTCTGTAACCTTCCGGAGAAACAGTATGTTTATCAGACGGCAATACCGCCGCGATCCGCTTCGATAATACGAGATAATCTTCGTAATTCAGCAAATACTTTATTTCATTTCGCAGCATACTTTTCCTCCTTTTTGTACTCAACTACTCTATATTTATCTAATTATATCATAATATGATCATTTGCACAATACACAACGAAAAACAAAATACGACATCCTTTTTGTGCATATTACACACCGACTCCCCGAAAACAAGCTTTTCTAATGCATTATTTGCTTTTTTGATAAAACAGCATTCAGCCTGCCGCCAGCTTTTCGACGGCAACATATATGGCTGATATCTTATACCAAGTTGCGAAATCCACACTCCCCGAAGAAGGAAGATCGAATATTTCCTGAAAAGTTTTGACCGCATTTTCCGTATTTTGTCCGTATATACCGTCAACGCGAAGTTTTTGTATCGCGGGATAATTATCAGAGATCGCATTCAGCTGTTCTTGCACTGTTCTGACACTGCTTCCTTCTGACCCGAAAAACAAAGGACTTCCCGGATAAGAAACGGGTACTCCCTCGACCACCTCTGCCGATGTCAGATAAATATCACTGCCATAATAATTGCGCAGTATTTCAACAGCGTCGAGCCCCTGCTCTCCCAACTCTTTTGACCCCCACTGACTGAGCCAGCCCGGGCAGGTTACGTCGCTTCCGTTACAGTACTGCGAAAAATACGGCTGAAGAATATTCGGTTTCGTTATATAAGTCGTAAACAAATAATCGACGATCTCGGATATTTCCGAGAAGACGTTTCTGCCGTACACGAACGCCTGATCGTATGCAGTGGAATTCGTTATGGTAAAATCATAGCCTTTGCCTCTGTACCATTCCGTATAAACCCTATTCAGAGTAAACGAAGTTATTGCAAGTATGTTTGCCTCGATCGTTTCGATCGGCCACGTCGGATAGATCTCACAGCTTGCAACATTCTTTATATAATCTTTAAAAGGAACGTAATAATTCTGCTTTGAAGCATCGGAAGGAACACCGTCGTGCACTATTATCAGCTCGGGAATAACGGGCTCGGGCAGTACGACAAAACCGTCTCCCTCGGGCAACGGTTTTACCGCCTCCTCGGGTATTTTGGGCGGAAATTTTTCCCACAGCGTGTGGGGGGAAATAATTATGTCATTTTCAAAAGAAGTATTGTCCTCTCTTTTTCTCAAAAATATATTTTGCAGAGCAAGCGTATCCTGCAGTATCTGCACACCTTCTATTTTGTATGGCTCAAAACCGTCGGCATTCACCGTAACGTTATATTCCGAATACGGTCTTACTTCACTCTGCGGTTCAAAAGAGTATTCAATATTTGGTGCGCTGAGATCGATCTGCTCCGTGTTCCCCGATGAATCAGTGATCAGCCTTTCGATCACGTTTCCGTTTTCTCCCGCACCTTCAATAACGACTTCAATATTGTTGATCGGTCTTCCCTCACTTTGATCGTATACACTTACTCTCAAAAAACCTTTTTGAAATTCAATACCGTTGTTCATAAAAAAATCTCCCCTTCTTATTGTTTGTATCATTTTATGCCGATCTTTACAAAAAAGATATAGTTAACAAACGCCGACAAAAAACATATACTGCTTTTTAAGGGGGGGATAATTATGAATTCGTCATACACCAACAACCGCGAAAGCGCCGTAAACGGCATTATACTGCAAGGGGAGCCGAGCCTGGTTTCAGACGGCAGACTCGAAGCTATCGTCAAGTACAGCGACGGAATCGAGGCACTTGACGGATACGTTGAAAGCGTGGAAATATTAAGCAACAACTACGCCATAGTTACGGGTACGTTATCACAAATAAACTCCATATATTCCCTACCGTTTATTGAATACGTGGAACTGCCGAAAACGCTGTCGTTCGAGCTGTCAAGCAGCAGATATTCAGTATGCTCAACAAGGGCGCAGGGAGCCCCTTTTAATCTCAGCGGTAAAGGCGTAGCGATAGGCATAATCGATTCGGGAATAGACTTTACTCACCCCGATTTTCAAAACGATGACGGCACAAGCAGAATACTGTATTTGTGGGATCAGACGGCAAACGGGATACCTCCCTACAATTTTAAAAACGGGGCTGAATATACAAACGGGCAAATTAACGACGCTTTAAAAACCGCTACTCCGTTTCAAACAGTGAACTCGGTCGATGAAGTAGGACACGGCACGGCAGTTGCAGGTATTGCCGCGGGCAACGGCAGACAGTCGGACGGCAGAGAAAGGGGGATAGCCCCCGATTCGCCGCTTATTATCGTAAAATTAGGCAGACGCGGAGACGGAGCTTTTCCTCGCACTACTGAGGTTATGAGAGCTTTACGTTATATAATCAACAGAGCGAGAGAAATCTCCTTGCCCGTTTGCATAAATCTAAGCTACGGCACAAACAACGGCAGTCATGACGGAAACAGTCTTTTTGAGCAATACATAAACGAGGTTTCTTTGGAATGGAAAACCGTTATATGCGTAGCTACGGGCAATGAAGGAGATGCAGCCCACCATTTTTCGTCGGTTTTAAGCGAGGGCGGCTCAGTAAACGTCCCGATCGTTTTTTCCGGAGGTGTAAACAGGGTGTATGTAACCCTGTGGAAGAACTTTTCGGACAGTTTTAATTTTTCGATAACCTCGCCGACGAATGAAATATCTCCCGAGATAACGCCACTGAAAACTATATATCGTTTCACTTTATCAAACACGGATATAACGGTTTTTTACGGTCAACCAACGAACTATACACAGTTTCAAGAGGTGTATTTTCTTTTTGAAAGCCAAAGTGCATCTTTTTTTGAAGGTATTTGGACCATAAACGTATCCGGAGAAACAGTGGTAGACGGTAGATTCGATTTATGGTTGCCGCCCGTCAGCGATGTTTTTGACTCGGTAACGTTTTTAACCCCCGATATAAACGTTACACTCACCCTTCCTTCAACGGTAGAAAACGTTATTTCCGTCGCGGGATACAACTCAAACAACAATAGTATCGCCGCCTTTTCGGGCAGAGGATACACGCGAAACAACGTTAAAGTAAAACCCGATATCGCTGCACCCGCGGTAAATATTTTAACGACGAGGGCGGGCGGCGGGTACATGCAGTTCAGCGGAACGAGCTTTGCCTGTCCTTTCGTTACGGGTGCTTGCGCACTTTTGATGGAATGGGGGATAACCCGGGGAAACGACATATTTTTATACGGTCAAAGGGTAAAAGCTTTTTTACAAAAAGGGGCAAAAAGACTGCAAAACGTTAGTTACCCGAACAATTATTGGGGGTACGGTACGCTCTGTATATCAAACTCTCTCGACCTGCTCGCTTCTTATAATCAAGGAGGTTCTGTTATATAATGCTTCAAGGAAATGAATTAACCGACTTTTTGTACAGCCCGAACACGACCGATTTTATTATCCGGGCAAACGAATACTACATAAATGAAATACAAAACTACCCGTTCGTCAGGGTCACGCAGGTGTTGAGTGACTATTTTATTTTAGGTTACGTAGACAACGCAGATATCGAAAAGCTGGGCGACGCTCTGGGGACGAATTTTTATTCTTCACTCCCATACGTCGTCGGTCTCCAGGACAGAAACGCCTTAGAAAGCTCGGGGATAATACAAGTGCAAGAACAGGAGTTTCTCGAGCTGACGGGAAACGGTGTTCTTATCGGAATAATCGACACGGGCATCGACTACACGAGCCCCGCTTTCAGATTCGAGGACGGAACAAGCAAGATAGTATCTATTTATGACCAATCTATCCCGGGATCACCGCCGGAAAACTTTTTACTCGGAACCGAGTACACCAATGAACAGATAAACGAGGCGTTGCTTTCGCGCACTCCATTCGATATCGTCCCCAGCAGAGACGAGGTCGGCCACGGCACATTTCTAGCCTCTGTTGCCGCCGGCAGAGAGGTGGGCGATTCTTTGGGAGCTGCCCCCGATTCCGAGCTTGTCGTAGTCAAGCTGAAAGAGGCCCGCCCTTTTATAAAAAACAACTACCTCGTCCCCGAGGATAACAGAAACGTATATGAATCGACGGCAGTTATGCTGGGAATAGAATACGTTCTGCAAAAAGCGAGGGAACTCGGAAAGCCCGTTGCGATCTGTCTCGGCGTTGGCACAAATCTCGGCAGTCACGACGGAAACACGCTTTTCGAGCAATATATCGGAATGGTGGCAAACATTACGGGCGTATGCGTTTGTGCCTCTGCCGGCAACGAAAGCCAGGACAGACATCACACGAGAGTGGTCGTCCCAAGAAACGGAACGACTTCCGACATAACGATCAACAATAAAAAAGAGCGCAACGGGATATATCTCTCATTATTAAACTTAGCGTCCGACAGAATATCCGTCTCGCTAAAATCTCCAACGGGAGAGGTCGTCAGCAGAATACCCGCAAAGGCGGGTACGACGTATACCTCGCGGCTTGTCCTTGAAAGATCAAAAGTAACGATACAGTACTTTTTCCCCCTTTCCATAAGCAGCGGTCAGGCTACTATAATAAAGATCGAAAACGCCACGCCGGGTCTGTGGACGGTAACCCTATACGGAGATATAATACTCGACGGAACGGTGGATGCCTATCTTCCATTGACTTCGATCGGCTATCCCGACGTTGAATTTTTGGAACCCGACCCGAATTATACGGTAACCGTTCCCGGCACCTCTCCGTCGGTTATAACCGTCGGCGCCTATAACTCAAGAGACAACAGTCTTTTTATCAATTCATCGTGGGGACCAACCAGACAGCCTTCAGGCTCGCCCGACCTCGTTGCCCCGGGAGTTCGCGTAAGCGGAGTTTTTCCGACGGGTGAAGGCGTAATGAGCGGAACGTCCGTTGCCTGCGCGCTGACCACGGGGGCCTGCGCCCTAATGCTTCAATGGGGGATCGTCGAGGGCAACGCAACGACCATCGATACTTTTCAGATAAAAGGCTATCTTATACGCGGGTGTGAACGGGATAACAACAGAGATTACCCAAACTATCAATGGGGCTACGGCAAACTTGATCTGTATAATTCGTTTAACCTGATACGCGATCTGTAGCATTTTATTTTTCTTCGCAAAACGAAATCATCATGATTATTCCACGTTTTATACAATATAACAAAAACAAAAAACTCATCGCAAAAGTGCGATGAGTTTTTGTTTTATTATGTCAAAAAAGAATCATTAGAAATCAAGGGTAACGGTTCCGTCGTCGTGATAGATAACCGCTTCTTTGTCTTTCAAGAAACAGTCGATCGCCGCAAAATATTCCTCTCTCGTCTTATACACGGGAGTGAAACTTGCAATGATCTTCTTTGCTTCTGCCGCATCATCCTTCAAAAGCTCGTGCAGGTAAACAAGCTGATATACAGCCGAGAACACGCACGCACTGTCAGGGTACGTTACCATATAGTCGTTTCCGTGGCTGGTACCCGTCGTACCCGAAACGTACGGGTGGAATGCAGGCATTACGCACTGAATATCACCGATATCCGAGCAACCGCCGCCGCGTCCGGGATTATACAGTATCTTATCGGAAGTTGTACACATGGGAGCAACTCTATGTCCGAGGTCAAGCATCATTTCGTCATTTTCAACGGGCGAATAACCGGGTCTGTCCTGCAACAAAACGTTAGCCCCGATAGAAGCAGCAGACGCCGCAATTGCTCTGTTCACCTTGTCGTTTATCTTCTTGATAACCTCGACCGACATACCTCTTACCTGAGCCTCGAGTCTTGCTTCCGAGGGGATGGCGTTTACCATTTGTCCGCCGTTTGTCATGATCGGATGAACTCTTCCGTATTCGCCGTCGATTATCGTTTCGCGGATAGCGTTAATAGCCTGAATACCGAGAGTTGCAGCATAGAAGGCGTTTACACCTTTATGAGGAGCAGCACCTGCGTGTGCAGCTACACCTTTATAAGTAAACGTCTTGCTTAACAGTCCGTTTGAACCCTTCTTCATATAGATCGTATAGGGTTCTTTGTTGTTCATCGTATGAACCATAAACGCCATATCACAGTCGTCAAAGTAACCTCTCCACATAAACTCTACCTTGCCGCCGTAATACTTGATCTTACCCGCAAGTCTGAGCTCTTCTCTGAAATCGTTTTCGAGAAGCTCCTCTGCGGGAACCGCACAAAGCTTAAAGCTTCCGCAAAGACCGTCCATAGCCCCGGGTGTCTTTAATGCCGCCGCAATACCGAGCAAAGCCGCCGCCTGACAATTGTGTCCGCACGAATGGGCAGCGCCCGTTTCCTTATCTGCATAAGGATGTTCAGCACAAATAATGGCGTCGAGCTCACCGAAAATGAGCACCTTGGGTCCCGGTCTGCCCGTATCTATATCGGTATAAAAACCGGTTATACCCTCTGCTCTCGTTACCTCGTAGCCAAGCTGTTCAAACTTTTCTGCGAGATACTCGGTCGCCTTATATTCTTTAAAACCAAGCTCCGGATTAAGATAAATATATCTTTCCGCTTCAAGTATAAGATCGGTATATTTGCGAACTATACCGTCGTATTTTTCAAAAACCGCATTTCCCATAACACTTATATCCTTTATCTTTCAAATAGTCAAATCAAAAGTCAAGCTTAACCGTACCGTCTTCGTTGTAAACTACGCATTCCTTATCCTTAAAGAAGCCGTCGATCGCTTTAAAATACTCTTCTCTGCTTGAGTAGGTGGGTTTTGCGTTTGCAAGAACTCTCTTTGCCTCAGCCGCATCGTCCTTCAAAAGCTCGTGCAGGAACGTTAACTGTACCTTCGCTGAGAACACGCACGCGCTGTCGGGATTGGTTATATAGTAGTTAGCGCCGTGGCCTGTGCCCGTAGCACCCGTAACGTTCGGATGAATAGCCGGCATAACCTGCTGAAGATCTCCGATGTCCGAGCAACCGCCGCCTCTGAGTGTAATGATCTTAAACTTCTCGGGCGCAGTACATACCTTTGCGATCCTTTCAAATATTTCTGCCATGGTCGGATCGTTGTCAACGGGGGAATATCCGGGTCTGTCGTGGATCTCAACGTTTGCCCCGATAGAAGCCGCAGCCGCCGCGTACGCTCTGCTTACCTTATCATTTGCACTCTTAATGATCTCGTTCGTCTTTCCTCTTACCTGTGTTTCCACACATATTTCGGAAGGAATAGCGTTTACCATCTGTCCGCCGTTCGTAATGATCGAATGGATCCTTACGTAGTTGCCGTCAACCATGGTCTCACGAAGCGCGTTTACAGCATTGAATCCCATATTAGCCGCATAAAGCGCGTTTATGCCGAGGTTGGGAGCACCGCCCGCGTGTGCAGCTTTACCCTTAAAAACTACGTTCTTCGAAACGCATCCGTTCGAACCCATACGAACAAAAAGCGAATAGGGTTCGGGACCTGACGCCGTATGTATCATAAACGCCATATTAACGTCGTCAAAGTAACCTCTGTACAAGAATTCAACCTTGCCGCCGTAATACTTGATTATTCCTTTTTTTCTGAGTTCTTCTCTGTATTCCGTCTCCAGAAGTTCCTCTGCAGGCACTGCACAAAGCTTAACGGAACCGCTGAGTCCGTCCAAAGCTCCTTCTTCTTTAAGAGCAGCCGCAATACCGAGCAAAGCCGCAGTCTGACAGTTGTGTCCGCATGAGTGGACAGCACCCGTCTCTTTGTCGGCTTCGGGATGCTCAGCGCAAATAACCGAGTCAAGCTCGCCGAGAATAAGTATCTTCGGTCCGGGTCTGCCCGTATCTACGTCCGTATAGAAACCGGTTATACCTTCAGCCTTAGTCAAGGTGTATCCCAATTCTTCAAATTTTTCTTCAAGATATTTGGTCGTCTTGTATTCTTTGTAACCCGTTTCGGGGTTTGCGAAAATATATCTCTCCGCCTTCAAGATCAAGTCTCTGTACTTGTCGACCATACCGCTGTATTTTTCAAAAATTTCTCCGTTCATTTGCACCTGCGACCTCCTAATAATTCCATTGATTTTATATTATCATTATTCAAAACACGTGTCAACAATTAAGCCGATTATTTAATAAAATAAAGTGCCGATCACGGATCGGCACTTATTATCATTATTTTAATGCGGCTATTACGTTTTCAACCTTTTCGGCAGAAACCAAAATACCGTCATATTCCCCGATCGACAGAGCGTAATTATCTTCATCGTGTTTATAGAAATTCAACACGACTTCGCCGTCTTTCAAGCCAAAAATCGCTTTAAATACAAGCTCTGTCTTTTCTTCTTCGGTATATCCCGTCTTGGAAAGTGCCGTTATTCCGTAAAACACGTCGATAAACTTTTCGTCTTCTCCGTTTTTCTCGGGGTCAAACGAGTGTACGGCTCCATCGTATTCGACCTTGAAATAATCCGTATCGTTTGAATTCAAAGGACAAACAAGATCGGTCTTAAAATCCGCTTCGAGAGCCTTGTAAAGCTCGTCGCCCTTATTCAGACCGTACAGAATATCGGAATTATCAAACATCGAATAGTATACGGTCTTTCCCTCTTCATCAACGCTCTTTCCGATATAGATCGTATAGCTGTCCTTCTTTTTTACGGTAACCGACGTTCCCGAGCTGTCTTCTTTTATCTCTTCCTCGAACTTCACCGTCAAAGCCAGCGCTTTGTTGTCTCCGAGACCGTACGAGTCAAGCGTTTCTTTATCAACCTTATAACCCTTTACGTACTCCTTGGTCGCACCCGCAACGGCAACCATAAAAGATGCCCCCGCCTGACCGTCAACGGCAATCTTTTTACCGTTTTCATCAAAGGTAAAATACTTGAAAGGATCTGCAAAAAAGTCGGCGCCGCTCTTATCTGTGGTTATAATGTGTTTTTTTCCGTCAACAACGTATTCAACCTCGGTTATATTTTCTGCCGTAGTTGTCGGAATATCGTCGGGCATAGTCATATCGAGCTTTCCGAGAGCAAAGCTGTCGTATACTACTCTTCCCGATATATAAACCTTGTCAACAACGCTCGATTTGAAGTAAAAACCTTCTGCTATCTCGTTATACATTCCGATAGTATACGTATACTCGTTGCCTTCGGAGGTCTGATATTTTATTTCGAGAGTGGGAACATCGAGCCCGTATTCGCTCTGGTTGTCAAGGTTCTCAGCAACCAAACGGTTCGCCCTGACGTCCGAAAGGCAGTCGATCATATAGTCTACGTAGCTGTCGTCAAAAGGAAACTCCGGATCATCTTTAACTATCCACTTTCCGTCAACAACGGCTAAGCTGACCTTTTCTCCCTCGTACACGTACTCGATCGACTTCAAGGTCTCACCCTCAAGCTTATGAACCTGAATAGTCGGTACTTCTTCGTCTCCCGTTTGGAGTGCATCTCCCTCTTTTTGACTGTCGCTCAAAAAGACGTAGCCTACGACTAATCCAACAAGGATGATAAGCATGACCGAAAGAGTAACAATCTTTTTCATCACTTGCTCCTTCTGCGGTACAAAACGTACACACCCACTCCTACGACGGAAAGGGGTATTATCACCGCAAATATCCAAGTAAGTATAGTGCTTGTCGTTTCGTTGATTTCCAACGGAGCATCGATCGTGTCTTTTGCGGGCATAGATATTGCGCTGTCAAGTTGACACATCCAGCCAAACGAGTTGGTAAGGAAGTCTCCGGATTCTGGATAAACGTTTTGCCATACGATCCTCGTAACCGTACCGTCGGCATTCTTTTCTTCTGCCGCAACAGCTACGTCAAACGGCCCCTTCACTTCACCCTCGTCAAGCGTACTGTTTCCGTTCAGATCAGTAAATGACACTGACGAAGTGGTAAACAACGGAGTTATCGTCAAGGTATTTCTGAGCGATTTGTTCGATGAGATCGCCTGTCCGTCGGTTACGTACATATTCATACCGACAAACGGCTTCGTAATTGTATGATCTCCGAAATCGGGAACGTAAAGTGAACGGACGAGTCCGGGCTTCATACGGTCGGAATCGGTTTCGACAACGTAACCTTCGCCTGCGGACAAGCCGTAGTAAGCCAAAACGGAATCGAGGTTGGGATGGCCCGATCTTCTCTGATTAAAATGAGAAATATACATCATATTTCCGCCCGACTTAAGATAATCGAGCAAAATATCTTTTTCTTCTTCCAAAATATCGGTCGACGGCTCGTATATCATAATACAACCGCAGTCGGCGGGGATCTTCTTTGCCGAAGCAATATTAAGAGTCTGAAGCACCATACTTTCGTTAGTAATATTTGCCTCTACTACCTCGTCGGAAAGAACCTCTTCTCCGTGTCCGGTAAGAGCATAAATAACCGGTATCTTATCGGTCGTAACGTATTTAATAGCCGCCGTCAAGTATTCTTCCGCGTCAAAAAGCGGAGGGGGATATGTGCCGTACTGGTTATAATAACTGTACAGATACTCCATGGAATAGCTGCCGTACATAACGTCAACGTAGTTTATATTCTTGCTTCTCTTTGCGCTCTCAACGACAACGTCGCCTTCCATAAGCTCTTTTCTGTCGTCAACGAAGAATGAGGGGCGAAGAGTCGGATCGATACGCTCGATCTCAATGTGATCGTTCAACTCGGCGTACTTTTCAAGTATGTTCACCATACTCTCGTCCTCGGCAGTGCCGTGAGGCCAGATAAAATAAATTTTTATATCTTCTGTTACGCCCTTGACCGTTTTTTCGGTCTCTTCACTTATCGAATAAAGGTCGGAAAGGGTCATGTCGTACTGCGTTACGTTTTTGGGAAGCTTATTCACAAAAAGGTTGATAACGATTATGATCGCAATTGCAACGACCGAAACGAGCACTGAGTATCCGCCCGTTTTTAAATATTTAGTGTTAAATCTCCAAAATTTCTTGTCGCTCATATTATTCCCTCCCGTTCAGCTCCAACGGCGCTTTTCCACTGCCTGTACCGAAAGGAACACAAACAGGAAAATCACCGAAAGGAAATATACTATTGCCGACAAATCAAATATTCCGTAATAGAAGTTGAAGCATCTGTCGTGTACGCTTATCCAGCCGACCACTTTGCCGAACAATCCTTCAAACATAGTTCTGTCGGACTTGAATAACCAGGCGAGAATAACCTCGCAAACGGTCGTCGCCGCCATAGCGATCACATAGTTTTTTATCATAAAATAAACTATAAGACCGAACACCACCGCGCATACGGTAAAAGCCGCAAACGAGCCTTCAGCCGTTGCGGGCACGAACGCTGCCAACGTGCTTGAAAAGTAGATAAGAAGCATTACGACAAACGAGATAACCGCAGATACGATCTGGTTTTCGGTGAGCGACGAAATAAACATTCCGATGGCAAGCAGGCATGCGCCCATAAGAGCAAACGCCAATATAGCGCCGAAGCTTTGACCAAAATTAACAAAACCGAACGAGCCCAGCACAAACGGGTATACGCATATAACTCCGACGGGTATCAAAAATATCGTCAGCATAGCAAGATATTTTGCAACCACGGTCGAAGTTACCGAAAGAGGAAGCGAATACAAAAGCTGGTCTGTCTTCTTCTGTCTCTCTTCGGCGATGCTTCTCATTGTGAGTATCGGCGTTATCAGAAATACAACAAGCGCCAAAAGGCTGAGTGAATCGGATATATAGGGAGACTGCCCCTTAAAACTGAAAGCCGTGGAAAAGAATCCCATAAACAAAAGTATAACCGAAATGTACAAAAATCCGAAAAAGTTATTGAAATACGATTTCAATTCTTTTTTATATATTGCAATCATTTTTTCTTTTCCTCCTTCCCGTTTCCGGTATCCGACGTAAACAACGGAGTGTATTCTTCGTCTTCTTCGTCTTCTTCATCGTCGATCTCTTCAAGAGAATCAACCTTTTTATTACTTTCAGCCTTATCCTTTTTATCCGCATTATCTTTTTCAGACTCTTTGGACTCGGATTTTTTGGATTCCGAAATGATCGAAAGGAATATGTCTTCGAGCGTCATACTGTTGTTTACCAGCTCGATCATAGGCACCCTCTCTGCGCAGAAAGCATAGAAAACCGCAACTCTGATATCTTCTGTGGTGTGAACCCTCACTTTAACCGTTCCGTCGTCGTTTTCAACGGGATCCTCTATGCGCTTTATGCCGTTAATACGGCGGAGGATAGACAAAACTGTGTTTTTACTTCCCTTTGCCGTGATGTCAAAAACGTTACCCGATATTCTTTTGCTGAGATTTTCGGGCGTATCGCTTGCAATAATACTGCCGTCTGAAATAATCAAAACGTAGTCGCATATCGCGCTTACTTCGCTAAGTATATGAGAACTCAAAAATACCGTATGATCTTTTTTTAGCGATTTTATGAGCTCTCTCATTTCGATTATCTGTTTAGGGTCGAGACCTACCATAGGCTCGTCAAGAATAATGATCTCGGGATTGCCTATAAGTGCCTGAGCAAGACCCACTCTCTGTCTGAAACCTTTAGACAGATTTTTTATTAATCTGTCTTTTACTCCGGTTATACCCGTCATAGTCATTATGTTCTTTATCTGTTTGCCGAGCTCGCTCTTTTTCACCCCTTTTGCAACACCCACGAACTCAAGATATTCGATCGGTGTCATATCGGTATACAAAGGGGGAAGCTCGGGAAGATACCCTATACACTTCTTCGCTTCTTTCGGGGATTTGTAAATATCGTACCCGTTTATCACAACGTTTCCGTCGGTAGCCGCCAAACATCCCGTCATAATATTCATAGTGGTAGACTTGCCCGCCCCGTTAGGACCCAAAAACCCGTAAATCTTACCCTTTTCGATCTTAAAACTTATGTTTTTTACCGCGGTATGATTTCCGTACTTTTTTACAAGTTTTTTTACTTCGATCAAAGTTTTTTCCTCCGTATATAAACTGTATGTAATTTCTTTCGCCGGAAATATTTTGCCCTTGTTGCTCAGCCTAATATCAGCAAAAAAATTCCATATTAATATTTTACATAATTATGCCCCCGTTTACAATGGATTATTGTAAAAAAAGTGCGCTTTTTTCAAGTTTTTTCATAATTTTTCATTCAAAATTCCTCTGCATTTCACACAATCTTCACATTGGGAGATTATAATTTGACTTGATTAGGAATAATAAAGTATATTCCCATTCGTTTTTATCAATTTTTTACCATTGCAAAAAGCAAAAACAGGAGGGCAGAATTTATGTCGGACGAAATCAGAAATGAAACAAATCCAAGCGAAAACACTCAAAACGAAAACAACACTTTAAACAACAATATACCGCCTCAGACAAACTCACCGTACACCTATCAAACGAATATCCCCCAGCAGAATCCCGGAGTTCAGTACGCGCCCCGCTACAACACGGGTTACTATTCTTCGGCGATGAACGGTCAGTCTCCCACGAATACGGTTTATTCTTATCCCGCTCAGCAGCCGTCGGAAGATCAGACCGATAATAAAAAAGAAAAAAAGAAAAAAGAGAAAAAGCCGCTCGGTATGGGCGCTATGTTGCTCATTTGCATTTCCGTTTCTCTCGCTTCGGGATTATTGGGAACGCTTGCAGGTATATTCATATTGAATAAAGGCACGACGCCTACGCTGCAGCCCCAAACACCTGTAGGCGGCGGACAAACCGTTATATACGAAGAAATTGATTCGGATATAGGAAACACCGTAGACGTTGAACTCGGAACAGTTTCCGCAGTTGCGAAAAAAGCACTTCCCTCTGTCGTTGAGATCACAACCGAAGCCGTTACGAACAACGCTTTCTACGGCCAGTACGTAACCGAAGGTGCGGGCAGCGGAGTTATCATTTCCGAAGACGGCTACATTGCAACGAACAACCACGTTGTAAACGGCGCTTCGAATATAAAGGTCCGCCTCTCAAACGGAGATGAACACCAGGCAACGCTTATCGGAACGGATGCACAAACGGATATTGCCGTTATCAAGATCAACGCAAAGGGACTTACACCCGCAGTATTCGGAAACTCCGACGATCTCGTTGTCGGCGAACTAACTGTTGCCATCGGTAACCCTTTGGGCGAACTCGGCGGAACGGTAACAGACGGTATCATCAGCGCGCTTGACAGAGAAATAACCGTTGAGGGCGAAATGATGACACTCCTTCAGACAAACGCGGCAGTCAGCCCAGGAAACTCGGGCGGCGGTCTCTTTGATGCGGAAGGAAAACTCATCGGAATCGTTAATGCAAAATCTTCGGGAAGCAGTATTGAGGGACTCGGCTTTGCGATCCCCGTCAACACGGCAAAAGAAATTATAAAAGACTTGATCGAAAACGGTTTCGTTACGGGCAGACCCTCGATCGGAATAACGGTATTAGAAGTTTTGACCGACTATCAAAAGTATATGTACGGTGTCAGAGACTACGGTGTATATATTCGCGAGGCGGCAAACGATAAGCTTAAAAACGGAGACAGGATCATCGCAATAAACGGTAATTCCGTCAGCCAGCTCTCCGACATCAAATCGATCGTCAGCAAATACGAGGTCGGCGACAAGATCACTATCACCGTAACGCGTAACAACAAGATCATTGACGTTGAAGTTACTCTTATCGATTCGGCTGAAAATCCTCTTAACAAAAACTAAACTGCTTATATTTATGTTTTCGAAACAGCACTTGAAATTAGTAGAAAAATAATATATAATCTTTGCAGGGAACAGAGTATTCTGTTCCCTGCACCCGCATTTGCGTAAAATAAAAAAGGAGGAAACACGTATGTATAAAATACTTGTCGTAGACGACGAGGAGCACATTCGCGCTCTGATAAAAAAATATGCTGCATTCGAAGGCCATACTGTTTCCGAGGCTGAAAACGGCTTAAGCGCAATAGAAATGTGCCGTTCCTTTACTTACGACATAATTATAATGGACATAATGATGCCCGAACTTGACGGTTTTTCTGCCTGCAGAGAAATACGCAAGTTTACGGACACTCCCATTCTTATTCTTTCGGCAAGGGGAGAAGAATACGACAAAATAAACGGCTTTGAAGTCGGTGTCGATGATTTTGTCGTTAAGCCTTTTTCGCCAAAAGAACTTATGCTCCGCATAAACGCCATAATGAAAAGATCAAAAAATGCGGAAAACAAAAACAATTTCGTATTAAAAATTGACGGTTTCAGCGCCGACCTTACCGCAAGACTGGTCTTTATCGACGGGAACAGAGTCAACCTTTCCCCAAAGGAATTCGACCTGCTTTTCTATATGATCAAAAACAAAAATGCGGCTTTAACGCGGGAACAACTTATATGTAACGTATGGGGCTATGATTTTTACGGCGATGACAGAACGCTCGACACACATATCAAGCTGCTCAGAAAACAGCTCGGAAAATACTCGTTTCTTATTGCAACGGTGAGAGGAGTGGGTTACCGTTTTGACACAAACGCATAATAAAGCTCCTGTACAAAAAAACAGATCAAAACCGAGTATAAAATGGAAAGTATTTGCCTTTCTTGCAGCTTTTACAGCAATAATCCTGATCATCCTCTGGCTTACTCAAACGGTTTTTTTGTCAGATATTTATAAAAAAATTAAACTCAACGAACTCGAAAAAAGCGCCGACGAAATATCGGCGGCTGTCGGAACGGACAGACTCGAAAGCGTCGTTGAAAAACTTGCAACGCAAAATGAATTTTGCATAATCGTCCAAAACGATGCGGGCAGGATACTGGCATCTACGGAATCTATGCACAACTGCGTAATTCACAATATTTCTTACAGAGACAGAGCAAGACTTCATATCGATGCCCAAAACGACGGCGGGGTCCTGCTCGAAAGATTTAAGCTCGACCCTCATTCCGGCACGTTTCACTCGGTAAAAGAAGAAGAGACAAAATCTGAAGAAAATATTATTTACACCCTCTGTTATACAAACGAAAACGGAGACAGCGGAGCTATATTCATAAACTCAATGTTGACCCCCGTCAACGCGACCGTTAAAACTTTGAATACCATGCTCGGTTTTATAAGTATAGCCTTGCTCGCAATAGCTCTGATCTTTTCGTTCGTAATATCATTTACGATAACGAGACCCATAAAAAAACTTACGAAGGCAGCAAACGAACTTGCCGTCGGAAATTACGACACGGTCTTCCCGTCAAAGTCGTCAAAAGAAATTGCCAACCTCGCCGATACTCTGAATTACGCGGCAGGAGAACTGAAAAAGAACGAGATCTTAAAAAGAGAATTGATCGCAAACATTTCGCACGATCTGAGAACACCGTTGACTCTCATAACGGGTTACAGCGAAGTAATGCGGGATATTCCAAACGAGATGACTTCAGAGAATCTTCAGATAATAATCGACGAATCAAAACGCCTCACCTCTCTCGTGAACGACGTTATGGACGTTTCAAAGCTACAGGCTGCCGCCGTAGAGCTTAAGCTCGAAAGATTCGACATAAACGAAGTGATCAAAGAAACCTTCACACGATACCAAAAGCTCGTCGACCAGGACGGATATGACATTTCTTTACAGCTTACGACACCGTGTTATGTCTACGCCGACAGACAAAAAATTTTGCAGGTCCTCTATAACTTTGTAAACAATGCGGTTACTCATACCGGAAATGACAAAAAGGTTATGATAACCCAATCAAACGTACAGCATCTCGGTAAAGATTATATACGAATAGAAATAACCGATACCGGTAACGGTATCGACCCGAACGACCTGCCATTAATTTGGGACAGATACTACAAGGTCGATAAGTTCCACAAACGCGCCCAGATGGGTTCCGGACTCGGTCTTTCGATCGTCAAAGCGATAATTGAACTTCACCGCGGTTATTACGGTGTATCCAGCACCGTAGGTATCGGCTCGACGTTCTGGTTCGAGCTTGAAGAAATCAAATAATAAACCAACAACAAAAATCCCACGCATCATAGCGTGGGATTTTTTATTATAAGCTTTATTTTACGCTTCAGGCGTAGTTGTTGTATCTTCGGGTGTAGCCGTCGTGTCCTCGGGTGCAGCCGTTGTATCTTCGGGTGTAGCTGTCGTGTCCTCGGGTGCAGCCGTCGTGTCTTCGGGTGCAGCCGTTGTATCTTCGGGAACGTCCTCAACGGGAACGTCTGCAAAATCCTTAATGAGCTCGTTTTCTTCCAAGATGTAGTCTACGATCTTGTTTCTGTAAAGCTCGAACATAATGGATTTCTTTGTTGCGTTCTTTTCGAATTCTTCGAGGGAAGGATAGCCGTTCTCTGTAGCAAGTTCGAGAGCTCCCTCTTTGTATTCTTCGTCGGAGATCTTAATATTGTGGGTTCTAACGGTACTGTATACGATCATCTCTTCTTTAACGGTGCTTCTTGCAGATACAAGGAATCCTGCATAAAGCTCGTCAAGTGTTGTATAACCGATCGCGAGAGCATACTCTTCGAGAGTGTAACCCTGCATTCTCGCCAGATAATCCCAGTAACTAACCTGCTGATCATAGTATTCCTTAGTTTCGGTTTCGGGATACTTGATGACCTTGCAAGAAGCTACGTAATTTTCCCAAACCATAGATTCAGCCGCAGACTTTCTGTGGAAATCCAAGAACTCGGAAACCGTTTTATAGTCGGATGCGTTAAGCTCCGAAACCATTTTGTCGGTCAAAGCAGGAATCGTTTCCTCGGAAACTTTGTTGATCTTTACGGTAAATTCAACGTCCTTACCTGCAACGTCCGCGTTGTCGTAGCTTTCTTCAAACTTAAGCTTAAGAACGACCTCTTCGCCCTTCTTCTTGCCGATAAGTCCGTCTTCAAAGCCTGCAATGAAGCTACCGGAACCGATCGTGAGATCGTGTCCCTTTGCAGAACCGCCTTCAAACTCTTCGCCGGCGATCTTGCCTACGTAATCGATGTTGGCTATATCGCCTTTTTTGATCTCTCTGTCAACTTCTTTTGTTTCTTTATGCTTGGAAGCGACCGTTTCGACCTGCTTGTCTACTTCTTTTTGGATCGCAGCCTCATCCACTTCTACGTTCGGGAATGCTCCCAACTTAACGTATTCTTTCAAATCGTAATCGTAAGGTGTTTCTTCTTTTGTGCCGCAGCTTCCGAGCACTACCGTGCACATAAGCAAAAGCGCAAGCACTATGCTTAACTTTTTCATTGTTTACAGCTCCTTTTAAGCAATAATAATATCCTAAATATAATATCACAATTCCACAAAAAAATAAAGGTTTATGTCAAGATGTTTACAATTCGGAAACATTTTACTTTTCTCATATTAAATGAAATTGAAAAAATCCGTTTTTTTATTGATTTTTTTAGTATAATATAAAATAAATTATCAAATAAGTGTAGACAAAACGATGAAAAAAATGTTATAATACAGTGATTCGAATATTTTTGCTTTGAAAGGAGCATTTTACAAAATGGATTACCAAAATATACTCTCAGAGAAGGTTCAGAAGATCCAGCCTTCCGGTATCAGAAAATTCTTTGACATTGCTGCAGAAATGAAAGACGTTGTTTCGCTCACGGTTGGCGAACCCGACTTCGTAACACCCCAGCACATCCGCGACGTCGCTATCAAGAGTCTCCAGGACGGCGCTACAAAATACACCTCCAACAGCGGTATGACCGAACTGCGTCAGGAGATCGCAAACTACCTTGACAGACGCTTCAACACAAAATATGATGCATTGAAAGAAGTTATCGTTACCGTCGGCGGTTCCGAAGCTATCGACAACGCTATCAGAGCTTGCGTAAACCCCGGCGACGAGGTAATCATTCCCCTTCCCGCATTCGTATGCTATCCTCCGTTGGTTGAACTTGCAGGCGGTAAACCCGTCATCATCAACACTACCGAAAAAGACAAGTTCAAGCTCACACCCGAAGCTCTTAAAGCAGCTATTACGCCCAAGACAAAAATGCTCATTCTCCCCTACCCCAACAACCCCACGGGCGCAATTATGACAAAAGAAGACCTCGAGCCTATCGCTGATATTTTGAGAGACACGAACATTCTCGTTCTTTCCGATGAGATCTACGGCGAACTCACATACGGCAGAAACCACTGCTCTTTCGCAAGCCTTCCCGGCATGTGGGAGAGAACGATCATCGCAAGCGGATTCTCCAAGGCTTACGCTATGACAGGTTGGAGAATGGGTTATATTGCAGCTCCCGCTCCCATCACAACTCAGATCCTCAAGCTCCACCAGTACGCTATCATGTGCGCTCCCACGACCAGCCAGTACGCAGCTATTGAAGCTATCAAGAACGGCGACGAAGACGTAAAGATGATGGCTGAAGAATACAACAGACGCCGTGTTGCTATCATCGAAGGTCTCAACAAGATCGGCATCGAATGCTTCGAAGCCGAGGGTGCATTCTACGTATTCCCCAACATCGGCAAGTTCGGCCTCACGAGTGACGAATTCTGCCAGAGACTGTTGCGCGAAGAAGGCGTTGCGATCGTTCCCGGAACTGCATTCGGCGAATGCGGCGAAGGTTTTGCAAGAATTTCTTACGCTTACTCCGTTGAGCACATCAAGAAGGCTCTCGAAAAGATGGAGATCTTCGTTGCAAAAATCAAAGCTGAAAAAAAATAATTTTGACATATCTTGCATAAAAATAATTCACAAGAAAGAAGGGCACTCCCGTGAAATTAACATATAAAGGAAAAACCAAAGACGTATACTCTCTCGAAAATGGCAATGTTCTGCTCAAGTTTAAAGACGACTGCACCGGCAAAGACGGAGTATTTGATCCGGGTGAAAATTCGGTCGGTCTCACAATAGAAGGAATCGGAAAGGCTAATCTCCAAACATCAGTATACTATTTTGAAATGCTCAAGGCTGCAGGAATCAAAACTCACTACGTTTCCGCAAACATCGAAGACGCAACTATGGAAGTTCTCCCCGGAAAAGTATTCGGCCACGGACTTGAAGTAATTTGCAGACTCGTTGCTACGGGTAGTTTTATCCGCAGATACGGCGAATACATTGCAGACGGAACGGTTCTTGAAGGCGGTTACGTTGAGTGCACGTTCAAGAACGACGAAAAGGGCGACCCGCTGGTTACATCAGAAGGGTTGGCAGCTCTCGGCGTTATGAGCGAAGATCTCTTCAAGAGCATGAAAGAACAGACTCTCAAGATCACTAAGATCGTTGCAGACGACCTCAAGACGATCGGACTTGACCTCTGGGACATCAAGTTCGAATTCGGTTACAACAACGGCGAAGTAATCCTCATCGCCGAGATCGCTTCGGGCAATATGCGCGTTTACAAAGACGGCAAGATCGTTGACCCCGTAGAACTTACAAAGCTTATCCTCAACAGATAATTTTTATAATGCTGTGCGCCTTACGCGTACAGCATTATTGCTGTATTTTTTAGTTTAGTCTTAGTAATGAGAAAGGTTTAAGGTTCACAGATATGAAAGATATTATGTCAAGATACATAGCACAGCCCGTTATTTTGCCTATCGGCAAAAAATCGAAGGTTTCGATCATTCCTCTTAAAGGTCAGCTTTATTTTGAGGACGGCAAGGAATATTCGGTATACGTTGTTCCTATGTGCTACAACCGCAAACTCCCCAAAACCGAACCCGACTTTGTTGTAGAAGCAAAAGGCGGAAAGCTTACCATCGAATACGAATTCGAGCACGAGTGCGAATACGAGATCCGTTTTAAAGATTCTCCCGAGGCAGCTTACAATCACACGTCGGTGTATGCCCTGGAAGAAGATCTGTATCGTCTCCGCCCCTTGAAAGGCGACTTACACATACACACTCCCCGTTCCGACAGCGACGACTATTCGGGAGAGATCGTGTCAAACTTCCGTCACGAAGGCTTTGAATTTTTGTTTATCACCGACCACAACCGTTACTTCCCCTCTGAAGAGGTGCAGGACGAATTCAAGGGCGTAAAGATCGACCTTAATATTATGAACGGCGAAGAAGTCCACACTCCCGGAAGCAACGTACACACCGTGCACCTCTGCCGCGGAAAAGGAATCGACGGATATTACTGCCACAACACCGAAGCATACGAAAAAGAGGTCGACGAACTCGAAAAAGAATTCGTTGATGCAGGGGCAGACTCCCGCAGACTTGCAATGGCAAAATGGGCAACGACCAAGATCCACGAAGACGGCGGCCTTGCAATACTTCCACACCCTTTCTGGATACAGGCACTCGAAAACACCACTTACAACATCACTCTTCCCCTTCTTGAAAAGTTCTTCAAGAGCGGATGGTTCGACGCATACGAGATAAACGGCGGTATGACGGACAACGGAAACGATCTGTCCATCTCATATTTTAACCAGCTGAGAGCAAACGGATTTAAAATGCCGATAATCTCGAGCAGCGATGCCCACAAGACGTTCAACGATCCGAAAATACGTTTCGGCAATATTTACACCATCGTATTTGCAAAAGACAACACCAAAGAGAGCATCTTTGAAGCGATCAAAGCCGGTATGACCTCCCCCGTTTTGCACACCGTAAAAGACAGCGAATCAAATCACGAGTACAGAGTTCAGGGCGATTTCAGACTTGCTATGTATACGAGATTCCTGATCGAAAACTACTTCGAGAGAATGAAGACTCTCTGCCGTGCCGAAGGCATAATGATGCGTGAATACACACTCGGCGTTGAAGGCGCAAAAGAGATCCTCGAGAGCATGTCGGGCAGATCATACAAGCTTTACAGACATTTCTTCGGCGAACACGGAGAGAGCTTCTACGATATAACCGAAGATAAAAAGCGTTACGACAAATACACTCAGGTATGGAAAGAATACGGTGTATACACAAAAGGCTCGTCAATAAAATAATTCAATCAACAAAAAAAGATATGGCTGAAAACCATATCTTTTTTTATTGCGATCATCTTATAAAGCTGGTCATTATTCCCGCTTCTTTTTCGGGAAGCCCGTACTTTTCTTTGCCGAGAGCAATGCTCTTCATCAAAAACGCCATATTTCGTCCAAGCGTACGCATCGTCTGCATACCCTCTTCATCCTTTGAAGCATCCCCGGGGGCTCTGCCGTGTACACTGTTCCAATATTGGCTGGACGCTATCGGCATACCGCTTATCGTGAAATATTTATTAAGCTCATCAAAGGTTGCCGAACATCCGCCGCGTCTTGCAACGGCGACAGATGCGCCGACCTTCATCGTCTTATTGAACTTCGTGCTGTAAAACAGTCTATCAAGCAAAGAAACGAGGGTACCGTTTGCAGATGCGTAGTATACCGGACTTCCTACAACAAGTCCGTCAGAATCTTCAAGCTTCTTTGCGATCTCGTTCACAACGTCGTCTTTTATGCACTTGCCGTTCTCCTTGCAATAAAGACAACCGCGACATCCGGTTATATCCATATTCCCGACTTGTATTATTTCAACGTCTATTCCTTCCTGCTCAAGAACGGTTTTTAATTCGTTCAGCGCAAGACTTGTATTTCCGTTTTTCCTGGGACTTCCGTTCAACATAAGTACCTTCATTAGTTCATTCTCCCTTTTTTATTACCATTTTATTACGCTTGTTGAATATCTATGTACCAAATTATGTACCAAATTCAGTATAACATATTATTAAAATGTTTTCAAGCAAAAAAACAAGGAGCGTGTCATACACGCTCCCTAATTTTTTTAATTAGCTGAGTTTTGCATAGTTGATCTTGATGCCGGGGCCCATTGTAGATGCGATTACGCAGCTCTTAATGTACTGACCCTTTGCAGCAGCAGGCTTAGCCTTGATAACTGCGCCGATGAGTGCATCAAAGTTTTCGGTGAGCTTTTCAGCACCGAAGGAAGCCTTACCGATGGGGCAGTGGATGATGTTCGTCTTATCAAGACGGTATTCGATCTTACCTGCCTTAGCTTCTTTAACAGCTTTTGCAACGTCGGGAGTAACTGTTCCTGCTTTGGGGTTAGGCATAAGTCCCTTAGGACCGAGAACCTTACCGAGACGACCAACCAATCCCATCATATCGGGAGAAGCGATGATAACGTCAAAGTCGAACCAGTTTTCCTTCTGAATCTTTTCTACGTATTCTTCTGCGCCTGCGTAGTCAGCACCTGCATCGAGAGCAGCCTGAACCTTGTCGCCCTTTGCGAATACGAGAACCTTTACAGACTTACCTGTACCGTTGGGGAGGACGATAGCGCCTCTGACCTGCTGGTCAGCGTGACGGGAGTCAACACCGAGACGGATGTGAAGTTCAATTGTTTCATCAAATTTTGCTTTTGCTGTCTGGCAAACGAGTGCAATTGCCTCGCTTGCATCGTAAAGCTTTGCTTTTTCGAGCAACTTAATGCTGTCGCTGTATTTCTTTCCCATTTTCATTTCAGTTACCCTCCTTATTCCTCAACAGTGATACCCATACTGCGTGCAGTACCGGCGATCATACTCATAGCTGCTTCAAGAGAAGCTGCATTGAGGTCGGGCATCTTTGTTTCAGCAATCTTCTGAACCTGCTCTTTTGTGAGCTTTGCAACCTTTGTCTTGTTAGGAGCAGCAGATGCGGTTTCGATTCCGCAAGCCTTCTTTATAAGAACGGGTGCGGGGGGAGTCTTTGTGATAAATGAGAACGAACGGTCTGCATAAACCGTAATGATTACGGGAATGATGAGACCCATATCATTCTTTGTTCTTTCGTTGAATTCCTTTGTGAAGTTAGGAATGCTTACGCCATACTGACCCAAAGCCGGACCGATAGGGGGCTGAGGAGTAGCTTTGCCGGCGGGAATCTGAAGTTTGATATAACCCTGAATTTTCTTTGCCATTTCTATACACCTCCGAATGTGGTTCTAAATCGGGAGAATTAAATAATGAAAAAATTTTCTCCCTCCCACGATGCACGCATATCTTATGCGTGTTAAGCAAAGGATGATTTAACTAAAATTAAATCTCTAAAATTTCTACGCTGTCCGAGTCAAGCTCGACAGGCGTTTCTCTTCCGAAGATCGTCGCCATAACTTTGATCTTTTTCTTATCTTCGGAAATCTCTTCAACTCTGCCAATGAATCCGCTGAGCGTTCCGCTCTTGATCTTAACGCTGTCGCCTACGTTATAATCAAGTGTAATAGTGCGTGTTTCGATGCCTATACTTGCAACTTCTTCATCAGTGAGCGGTACCGGCTTCGAACCGGGACCTACAAAGCCCGTAACACCGCGAATGTTTCTTACCACGTGCCAGCTCTCATCAGACATGATCATCTTTATGAGAACGTAACTGGGGAAGATCTTGTTTTCAACTTCCTTGGGATTCTCTTCGCTTCCTTCCTGTACTGTTTCCACAGGAATTATCGAATCGAATATCAAGTGCTGAAGACCGCGGTTTTCTACGATCTTTTCAAGGTTGGCTTTTACCTTGTTTTCATAGCCTGAATAGGTGTGTACTACGTACCAACACGCCTGACGGCTGAAATCATTAAGATCGCTCATATCTTATACCAATCCTGCAACAAAGTCTAAGAGTGTTTTGAAGGTAATGTCAAGTACGCCTATAAATGCGCTTACCAATACGATCACAACCAAAACCATTCCTGTATACTGGAACGTCATCTTGGGTGACAACCATACTATCTTCTTGAGCTCACTCTTGTAATCTTTGAAAAACTTACCGATCTTCTTTCCAAAGCCTACTTTGTCTTTTTTGGGGGCAGCCTTTTTGGTCTTTTCTTTCTTAGCCGCAGTTGCAACTTCGGCTTCTTTCTTTTCAAGATCTGCCATTATGCTACCTCCTTATTTTGTTTCTCTATGAAGAGTATGTTTACGACAGAAACGGCAGTACTTGTTCATTTCAAGTCTGTCGGGATCATTTTTCTTGTTCTTCATAGTGTCGTAGTTTCTCTGCTTGCATTCGCTGCATGCCAGTGTAATTCTAACTCTATTTCCCTGAGCCATTCAGAGACACCTCCCGATAACGGAACACGTTCGTATTCCTAAAATTTTATCTCCCTCACACGAAGAAATACGCGACAAAAAAAGACCTCTCCGCAGAGGTAGAATCATTATAGCACGTCCCCATATTTTTGTCAACACCTTTTTTCATTTTTTGGCTTACGTATTTACATTTACGATCAAATGGTATATAATATAAAGGATATGAAGTAATATTTTTATAAGCGCGCTATGGAGAACGGTATGCCCGAGAAGAATAAGCTTTACGAAACACGAATAGACAGCATAAATAATATGGGTTACGGCGTATGTCGGATAAACGGACTCGTCTGCTTTGTAAAAGGGGGAGTTACGGGTGATATTGCCGAGATCAAGGTAATAAAAGTAAACAAAAATTACTGCGTCGGCAGACTCGAAAGGGTCATAACCCCCTCGGAACACAGAACCGAACAGGACTGCCCCGTTTTCAAACAGTGCGGCGGCTGCTGCTTCAGACACATATCTTACGACCACGAGCTTTTTCTCAAAAAAAGCTTTGTAGAAGCCGAGTTCAAAAAAGTCGGTGTAAAAATCAAAGTAAACGACGTTGTAACCGCCAATCAAACGAAAAGATACCGAAACAAAGCGCAATACCCCGTAAATTTTGAAAACAAAATAGGCTTTTATGCAGAGCGCACACATACGGTATGTGAAAACCGCGACTGCACTCTTCAGCCCGAAATATTCGCTAAGGTTACAGATATAATAAAATCTTTTCTCGAAAAGCATAAACTGAACGGCTACGACGAACAAAGCGGAAAAGGGCTTCTGAGACACATATATCTCCGTCAAGGCAAAGAAACTAAAGAAATCAACGTATGTCTCGTTATAAACGGAACAGCCCTTCCCCACTCGGCGGAGCTTATCGAGGAACTTAAACACATTGAAGGCTTAACGGGTATAGTTTTAAACGTAAACACCAAAAACACGAACGTAATACTTGGCGAAGAGTATATAACGCTCTACGGTAGAGATTACATAGAGGACGTTCTTTGCGGATTCAGATTCAGGATCTCGCCCGCCTCGTTCTATCAGATAAACCACGACTGCGCCGAGCTTTTATACAACAAAGTATTTGAATGCGTTTTAAAAAGCAAGCACGACAGAATTGCCGACCTGTATTGCGGAACGGGCACTATCGGGCTCACCGTTGCGGGCAGGCTCGACGATTGCAGGCTGACGGGAGTAGAAATAGTCCCCGACGCCATCGAAAACGCCAAGCTCAACGCCGAAATTAATAACATCAAAAACGCCGATTTTATATGTGCGGACAGCACTGATACGCAAAACGGCATACTGAAAGAAAGCGACGTCGTTATTCTCGACCCGCCGAGAAAAGGCATAACGAAAGAACTTGCCGTCAAAATTGCGGAAAACCGTGTCGAAAGCGTGGTATACGTTTCATGTTCCCCCGACACGCTTGCAAGAGACGTAAAAATATTTAATGAACTCGGATACACATGCACAGAGGTAACACCGTTTGATATGTTCCCAAGAACCGGACACGTAGAAAACGTCGTGCACCTAACAAGAAAGGAACCCAAATGATCCAAGATCTCCACTCGCATTCATACTATTCTCTTTGCGGAAAAGACAACCCAGAAGCAATAATCAAGGCGGCAATTGCCGGCGGTATAGAAGTATTCGGGATCACCGACCACAACAACGGCATAGGATTCGGAAACAAAGAGGCGAGAGCTGCATCTCCCGACGTAGTTTCAAACACCTATAATCCTTATGCTCTCAGAAAGTATTTCGACCATTTGACTTTACTCAAAGAGAAATATGCCGGAAAGATAAAGCTGTTGCGCGGCATCGAACTTGCGACAAACTTACTCAATCCCTTAAAGATCGTTTTGCCCGACAACGAGGATATATCTTATTTCGACTACTGTCTTATAGAGCATTTGAGCTATGAAGGCTCTGTAACCAAGGGTGATCTTTTTAAATATGCCGAAAGGTGCGGCTGCAAATACGTCGGCGTAGCCCACACGAACCTTTTTGCATTTATAAAAAGCATAGGAGAAGATCCTTTAAAATATTTCAAAAAAATGGCTGAACGAAACATTTTTTGGGAAATGAACGTCAGCTACGACAGCACACACCACTATCGAGAGCATTCTTATATGCTTGACTTTTTCAACAGCAAGGAACAGCAGGACATTATCAGAGAATCGGGCGTTTGTCTCAGCATCGGTTTTGACGGACACATGGTTGAAGATTACCTCCCCGAACGCATAAAAGAATACTGCAAAAAAGCCGAAGATCTGGGGCTGAAGCTCGTTTTCGACGGCGATACCTTATGACCCCTCTTTTGCAGAACAAAAAAACAAATAATACGTAGAAAAAGGTGAAGATTATGTGTATGAATTTTAAAACACACAAAAAACTGAAAATTCTCGGAATAATCCTGGGAGCGATAATACTGTTCTGGATCATAATCAATGTTATTCCTCCGAAGAAAAACGTTGAAGACAACCCGTTTATTGTTGAAAAGAACGATCTCCCTATGATCGCAGCCCACAGGGGCGGCAGCATAAACAATCCCGAAAACACGATGCTCGCTTTCAGAGAAGCAGTTACAACTTATAACGTAGATATAATCGAAAGCGATCTCTATTTAACGAAAGACGGCTATCTCGTTTACAACCACGATGAATATATCGACGAGACTTGTAACATCAACGGAGATATCAGTCTCGACGAAGTAAAAAAACTGTGCGAAGACGAAAACAACAGACACTTTATCAAAGATATGACGCTTGAAGAACTCGAACAGTACAACTTCGGATATTATTTCACCGATAAAAACGGAAACAGAAAATACAAAGACGCAGAAAACATCGAAGAGCTCGGACTCCAGATCGCAACCGCAGACAAGCTTTTCGAGGAGTTTTACGAATCGAACCCCGACCTTATGTTTATCGTTGAGATCAAGAACGGCGGAGACATGGGATATAAGGCTTGCAAGATCTTGAATGATACTTTAAACAAATATCCGAAATATCTGAAACAGACAGTCGTCGGTACGTTCCACGATGAGATCGAAACCGAACTCAAAGAAAAATACCCGAATATTATGCGAGGAGCTCCGACGGGAACTGCCGCAACGTTTATCGTTACTACCCTGCTCGGCGTTAATATATTTGACACAAGCGACTTTGCTTGCCTGCAGATACCGATGAGCTATGATGTAGGCATAACTCTCAACCTCGACACAAAGTCGATCATTGACAGAGCACACAGAAGAAACGTTGCAGTCCAGTATTGGACGATAAACGAGGCTGACGATATGAGAAAGCTCATTGACCTCGGATGCGACTGTATCATGACCGACGACGTCGAGCTTCTCAGATCAGTATTGGAAGAATACAAATAATGGTTTCAGCCGACATCGGCTGTATAGAGGAACAGAATAATGACAAACCCTTCAAGCAATCTTGATAACAAAATAAACACGACGGCAAAGAAGACCTTTTCGACAGTAGGCTTTGCTTTCTGTGCAATAACTCTCGGCGCTCTCGGTGCTCAGTTTATTGCAATACTCATATCAAATCTTATCGCAGGTGAAAAAAACTGGCTTACAACGTCATATATGGGAAATCTTTTATTATCATTTGTTCCCATTTATCTCGTTGCCTACCCTCTGGGACTTCTTATACTCAAAAGAATCCCCTCGGTAAAACCCAACAACCATAAGCTGAAAGCAACTGACATAATAATCTACCTTGCAATCTCTTTTGCACTTATGTATTTCGGAAATTACGTAGGTCAGTTTCTTTCCGCACTTCTTTCGAACAATACGGCTGAAAACGCATTGAACGAGCTCGTTTTTGAAATGAACCCTATTATGATAATAGTGTCAGTCGTTTTAGCCCCTATTGCCGAAGAATATATTTTCAGAAAACAGCTGATCGACAAGATCCACGTTTTCGGCGAAAAGCGCGCCGTTCTTCTTTCGGGCTTGATATTCGGACTTATTCACACAAATATGTTCCAGTTTTTCTACGCATTTCTACTGGGAACGCTTTTTGCTTACATCTATATTCGCACGGGACGCATCAAGTATACGATGATCTTGCACTCAATCGTGAACTTTATGGGCTCGGTCGTTGCACCGTTCATACTGTCCCTGCTTGACGTTGAAAAAATGGAAACTTTGGCAAATATGGACCCCGCAACCGTACAGACCGAGGAGTTTATGAAACTTTATTCGTCTGTTCTTCCGGGAATGACTCTCTCTCTGGTTTATTCGGCAATAATGCTCAGTCTTTCGATCTGGGGCTCCATTATGCTTTTCAGAAGAATGAAGAGGACCGTTTGGCTCCGTTCCGTTCTTGAACTCCCCGAAGAATCGGCGGCATCTACCGTTTATATGAACTACGGGATCGTTGCATATATAGCAATATCCGCAACTCTCACCATAGTTTCACTGTTTTTATAAAAAACTATGAAAGGACTGACCGACAATGGTTTTAAGGTTTACCCTCGTGGCAATAGGAACTATCCTTGCGGTACTGTTCCTTATCCCCATATTCATTCTGGGAATCTTCAACGCCGGTAACTGCATAGGCCTCTGCATTTCTGCAGTTCTTATTATTTACGGTACTTTTACTGATCAGTGCAACAAGTTTATCTTATATCTCACAAAAAGCCTTTGGGGTAAATCTCTTCTAATACTGACGTCTTTGATAGTTGTTTTTTGTTTTTTGTTCGCCTGTGTGGTAACCTTTATGATAGTTTCGCACGCGAACAGGCCTTGCAATGAAGAAACTACGGTCGTCGTACTCGGTTGCCGCGTCAGAAAAACGGGTGCCAGTATGATGCTCAGAACGCGTCTCGATGCCGCTTACGAGTATCTTATAGCCAACCCGAACGCAAAATGCGTGCTATCCGGAGGTCAAGGAAAAGACGAACCCGTTGCAGAAAGCGTTTATATGTATGAATGGCTGGTCGAAAAAGGTATAGACGGATCAAGGCTTTACGTCGAGGATAAGTCGACGTCCACCGAAGAAAACCTTGCTTTCTCTAAAAAAGTAATCGAGGAAAACGGATTGCCGGAAAAGATCACCATTATAACGAACGATTTTCACCAGTACAGAGCTTACAGATTTGCCAAAGAAGCGGGCATTGAAAGTTACAGCTATTCGGCAAATACACCTCTTTCGGTTTTACCGACATACTACGTCAGAGAAATACTCGGCGTCGCCCACATGATATTTATAGACTGACAATTCCTTCTTTCACTTAAACAATAACTGATTTTGGAAATATTTATATGAATTTTTTAGATCTGACTCCACAAAACACTGAAGCTTTTGAAAAAGTTTTTGGAATAATGCAAGAGGCTTTTCCGCCGGCAGAATACAGACCAAAACAAAAACAATTCGAACTGCTCAAAGATAACAATTACCGACTTACCGCTTCATACGGTGAAAACGGCATCACAGCATTTATCGGCGGTTGGTATCTCAACGGTTTTATGTTCGTAGAGCATTTTGCGGTCTCCTCAAGATTCCGAAACCGCGGAATCGGTTCTGCATTTTTAAAAGAGTATATTTCTACCCTTTCGCTCCCCGTCGTTCTTGAGGTTGAGAACCTGACGGACGATATTTCTTTACGCAGAATAGAGTTTTATAAAAGACTTGGTTTTATTCTCACGGACATCTGCTACGATCAGCCAAATTTTCAAAATCATTCAACGACGATACCTCTGCGTATAATGTATCACCCAAACGGAAAAACGCTTGACGTATCATCCGTTAAAGACGAGATCTTCAAAAAGATATATAAAAAACAAAACTGAGAAAGGCTTATGTATTTATGAACAAAAAAACTGCCGTCATAACGGGTGCATCACGCGGCATAGGCCGACAGATCGCAAAAACTTTTGCGGAAAACGATTACAACGTGGTTATAAACTACAACAAAAGCGAAAAAGAAGCCGAAGAACTAAAAGCCTTGCTCGAAAACAAGGGTTTGACTTGCGAACTTTTTAAAGCGGACGTCAGGATCTATTCAGAGGCAAAGTCCCTTATAAACTTTGCCGTTGAAAAGTTCGGCTCTATAGACACTCTGATAAACAACGCGGGAATAAGCCAGATCAAGCTTTTTACCGACATTTCCCCTGAAGAGTGGGATGATATGATACAGTCGAATCTTACTTCGGTCTTCAACTGTTCACAGACTGCGGCAAGGTATATGATAAATCAAAAGTCGGGAAACATTATTAACGTTTCTTCGATGTGGGGAATAGCGGGTGCATCGTGCGAGGTGCATTATTCCTCGGCGAAATCGGGCGTGATCGGCTTCACGAAAGCCCTTGCAAAAGAGCTCGGACTTTCGGGGATAAGAGTAAACTGCATCGCCCCCGGAGTTGTAATGACCGACATGATGAAAGGTTTTTCAAAAGACGACCTTGATCTGATAAAAGAGGATATTCCGCTCAACGCATTCGGCACCCCTGAAGATATTGCCGAGCTCGCCCTCTTTATCGCCTCGGATAAGGCAAAGAACATAACGGGACAAATAATCAGCTCGAACGGCGGGCAGATTATTTAAACCGTACAAAAAAGCAATTATAAGGACTTTTACTTACAAAATGGAAAAAACTAACGTTATGCGCATATTGGCGCAAAAAAAGATCGATTACAAAGCATACGAATACGATCCCGACGAGACCGTCGGAGAAAACGTAGCCTCGCTTATCGGCAGACCGTGCGAGTCCACGTTCAAAACGCTTGTAACAGTTTCCAATACAAAAAACTACTTTGTGTTCGTAGTGCCCGTCGACAGCTCGCTCAACTTAAAAAAAGCGGCAAAGGCAGTTGGCGTAAAATCTATCGAAATGATCAAGCAAAAAGAGCTTTTACCTCTGACCGGCTACGTTCACGGCGGCTGTTCGCCCATCGGAATGAAAAAAGCTTTTCGCACAGTGATCCACGAAACAGCATTAAGCTTCGATAAAATCGCATTCAGCGCGGGAAAAAGAGGTTGTCAGGTCGAACTCGCCCCCAAAGATCTTATTGATCTTATTCGCGCCGAAACGGCTGACATCGCAGTGCTTGATTGATTTTTTAAACAGAAAAAGACTCATCAAATATATTAACATAACCGGGAGGATTCATTTTTATGGAATCATTGAGAGAGCTTTACCGAATAGGAAAAGGACCGTCAAGCTCACATACAATGGGCCCCAACAATGCCGCAAAATTATTCAAGAAAAAGAATATGGATGCCGACCTCTTCAGCGTTACTCTTATGGGATCTCTTGCAAAAACAGGCAAAGGGCATTTGACCGACGAAGCAATTATTGACGCATTATCACCCACGCCCTGCGAGATAGTCTGGGACAAAACCTCCCCCACTCCCGTCCATCCGAATACAATGGAATTCAGAGCTTACAAAAACGGAGTGCTCGTTGATTTCAACAGAATATTCAGTGTCGGCGGCGGAAAGATCAACATTGAAGGTATGGAAGAAGCTGCTCCCCCGTCGGTTTATCCTCACAAAAACTTTGAAGAAATAAAAAAATACTGCACCGAAAAAAGAATCCCGCTTTACAAATACGTTGAAGAGTTTGAAGGACGCGAGATCTGGAGCTTTTTAAACGAAGTGTGGAACACCATGCGTATGTGCATATCGACAGGTCTTGACGCCGAAGGTGTTCTGGGCGGCGGTCTCGACGTTCAGAGAAAGGCTAAATTACTCTATAACCAAAAACACATGGACGAAAGCCCGGAAACACGAGAAAACCGCATCGTTTGCGCCTGTGCATTTGCCGCAAGCGAAGAGAACGCGGCAGGCGGAACGATAGTTACCGCCCCCACCTGCGGTTCATGCGGAATAGTTCCGTCCGTACTATTGTATATGCAGGAAAAGAAAGCTTTTTCGGACTCCGATATTTTAAAGGCTCTCGCTACCGGCGGTATCATCGGAAACGTGATTAAAACCAACGCCTCGATAAGCGGCGCTGAATGCGGTTGCCAAGCCGAAGTCGGCTCTGCCTGTTCTATGGCTTCCGCAGCTCTTGCACAGCTTCACGGAATGGACCTCGACCAAATAAAATATGCGGCAGAGGTTGCCCTTGAGCACCACCTCGGTCTTACATGCGATCCCATTTGCGGTCTCGTACAGATCCCCTGCATTGAGAGAAACGCCGTTGCAGCAATGCGCGCGATAAACGCCCTTTCTCTTGCCAACTTTCTTACGCACACGAGAAAAATATCGTTCGACTACGTCGTTGAAACGATGTATAAAACGGGAAAAGACCTGCACAGCAAATACAGAGAGACTTCCGAAGGCGGTCTTGCCACCCAATACGCAAGGCCCGAGAGGGATAGTATATGAACGAAAAGAAAATACAGGCTTCTTGCGATCTTTGTGTTTACTATATGTACGACGAAGAGGACGAGTGCTACGAATGCGTTAAGAATCTTGACGAAGACGAAATGCTCCGTTTTCTGACCGGAAACTACAACAACTGCCCCTACTTTCAGTTAAACGACGAGTACGGCAGAGCAAGAAAACAAATATAAATTATAAACAGTATAAAAAAGAACATATCAGGCGGTGAATACTTTTGAAAATAATAGACGTAACGGGACAAATAAGGGATGATATGTGGAATTACGAATTCCCTTTTCCAAAATACAAGATAAAGCCCCTTCCCCAACCTGAGTGGGTAGAATCAAGGGTTTATTGCGAAATATTTGAAGGACTGCATTCGCAAACGGGTACATACCTCGAAACTCCGGCACACTTTTTCGGTCCCGAAAAAAGCTACAATCTCGAGGCTGTTCCGATGGATAAGCTGGTAAACGTGAGATGCTCTCACTTAAAAATGGACAGAAAGTTATTCGAAACGGGAAAAAGAGAAAAAATAACCGTTGAAATGCTCGAAAAAGCCGCAGAAGGCGTTGATATCAAAGAAGGCGATGCCTTGATCTTCTCGTGCGGCTGGGGCATATATTGGTCGGACAAAAAATACCTTGAACAGTCCCCCTATCTATCCTATGAGGCTATGGAATGGCTGGTTTCAAAGAAGCCGTTTATTCTGGGAGCAGACGTTCCGCGCTGGGAAAACCTTGAGAAACCCGAGGGCTTTTTTGAAATGTTTTATCAAGCAAACATTCTCTTGCTCGGTCCCCTTGTTAATCTCGAAAACGTAGATACCAAAAACATATCCCTCACAGCTTTGCCGATAAACGTTGTCGGAACAAGCTGTGCGCCATGCAGAGCAATTATCACCGATAACAATTGATACTTTAAAATAATAAGGAGTTTACATAATGATCACGAAAGAAGATATTGTATTCAGCCTTGAATGTATGGGAATCCAAAAAGGCGACGTATTACTTTTGCACAGTGCTTTGACCTCGATCGGAAAAGTCGATGGAGGTGCTGATACGGTTATAGACGCATTTCTTGAAGCTATCGGAGAAGACGGCACCCTCGTAATGTCGACGCTGACCGGTTGGTTTGCCCCGTTTGATGCGAAGACTTCCCCCTCTGCCGTCGGGTATCTCAGCGAAGTATTCAGAAAGCGTCCCGGCGTACTCCGCTCACTCCACCCCGTCCACTCGGTTGCAGCTTACGGAAAGAATGCCGAATATATAACCAAGGATCACGACAAGTGCGAAACGGGTTGCGGAGAAGGAACACCTTATCTTAAGATCGCCGAGCTTAACGGAAAGGCAATTCTGCTCGGAGTCGATATGGACAGAAATACGACTATGCACTCTATGGAAGAAGCTATCGATGCAAAATATCTGCTCACGCTCGACATTTGCGCGCCCACTTATATTGACGACTATAAAAACAAAAAATTCACCCTCAAGAAATTTCCTCCCGGACACCGCGATTTCCTTTCTATGACACCGCTGCTCAGAAAAAACGAGCTTATGACAGAGGGCAAGATAGGCAGTGCATTGGTTAAGGTCATCGACGTAAAACCCATGTTCGAGCTTGGAAAAAGACTTATGGAAGAAAACCCGCTTCTGTTTATCTGTGAGAATGAAAACTGCAACTCTTGCCATTGGTCAAGATTGCTTTACACAGATGAAAAGATCGATTACACCAGGTATAAGAAAATACAGTGCCACGACGAGCACTGCGAAGTATGTGTAGTGGAGGAACCGAAAAATGTATAATTTCAGCGTTGAGATCTCGGACCTTTTGGCAAAGTCCTTTGAAGACAAATTAAAGATCTCCACCGAGCTCGGCATCAATAATATTGAAACGACCGATTCTTTTGACGGCGTAAAGCTTTACGAGATGACGGGAGAACAGCTCGAAAGAGTTCGCGACCTTCTTATAGATTACACTAAGAGGATCGTTCTTCTTACAACGACCTTGGATACGGACGAAAAAGAAAAGCTGAATCTGCTTTTCAGACGTGCTCTCGTGCTTAACGTTAAGGGCATAAAGCTTTTACCGAAAGAAAACGGCGATCTTTCCTACGTTGCAAAGCTTTCAAAAGCTTACGGCATAAAGATTTTGTTCGAAAACGATTCAAAATCTTTTATTAACAACGAAAACACGATGCTTTCTCTTGCTTCTCAGGCTGAAGATTCGGGACTGATCTTTAACCCCTTTGAGTTTGTTTGTATGCAAAGACATCCCTTTTTCCACGTTTACTATTCGAGCAAGATAAAAAACAAAGTTTCTTTTCTTCGCATAACGGACGGGTTATATAACGTTCACACCCCCATCATGCTTTATCACGGCTGTGCTGAAGTAAAAGAACTGGCATCGATCATGCTTTCACGTTCGTTCGACGGATATTTCTCGTTTAGCCCCTATCTTCCCGATATGACGCTCGAACAATACAAAGAATGCATTTCAATATTCAAAAAGCAGCTGAAAAATATGTAAATTATATCCCTGCATAAAAAAACCGCACGTAAACGTGCGGTTTTTTTGTATCAATATATTTTTGTATCAATATATTTTATCAATATTTACTCATATTTGCTTTATATATCGGACATGTCGAATAATCCGACGTGCAATATTCCTTTTCATGCGTAACTTTTTGTGAGCTGTACGAAAAACGTGTAACCGTATTTTCTCCCACAATGCCCTCGCAGGTAACGCTTTTTGCCGATTCCGTAAAGAAAAACGGACACATAGCTTCAACATTTATCGTTTTGTTCGCCATTATACTATATCTCCTTTTTTTCTGTTTTGTAGTTCACTTCAATTAAAAAGTGCCGAAAGAAAACGTGCTGTCGTTATCGTCGAGCAGATTGAGTTGAGCTCTTCTGAATTCCCTTTCGCTTTCTTCCATATCATAATCGCTTTTTCTTCTGTAATAATCAATTATATCCTGCTGATAAGTGTAAAACTCATAGCTGTAACCGTCGTCAACGTGTCTCATTGCTGTTACTCCTTTGCTCAACCGTTTCAAATTCCCCCGAAATATTCCGGAGGAATTCTTTTTACTGTTTAAATTATCTTAATTGTCTTTTAGGATGCTTGCAGTTCCCAAAACGGTAACGGCAAATACAAGTATCAAACTCCACGTAGGAAGAAGTGCTACCGCATTTATGATCTTTCCAAGTACCGCCAGCACACCCCACAGGGCAAGGGCTGCCGCCCCGTATGTGAACAGCTTTTTGAATATCCTTTCTACGTTTATGTCTGCGCCGCCCTTCTTACCCAAGCTGTCTCCACTTAAAGTAGATAACACGAGTAAAAAAATAGCAGCAACGCATCTCAAAGCACCGACCAGTATACCCTTTTTATGCACTTTTTGGGTGAGTGGATTCCCCTTTTTCGCACTAACTCTTCTATTTAAGGGTACAATAGGTCTCTTATAGTTTATTATTTTTTCATCAACGTACTTATTCATATATTTTTCTTCCTCCGTTGTTTACCATTTTTATCTTACGGGTACATTATACTCCACTTTTAGTAGAATGTCAATACTTTTGGTAGAATTTTTTTAAAATCCCTTGACTTTTTTCTACTTTTAGTATACAATATCATCAGAGGGAGTGATCATATTTATGACGATTGGAAAGAGAATCAAGCGTCTGCGCGAAAAAAAAGGGTATACGCAAGCTGAATTCGGAAAGCTGCTCGGTCTGTCTGACAAAGCGGTTTCCACCTGGGAAAATGACGTAAAGATCCCCAGAATGTCCACATTGCAAAGAATAGCCGATATCTTTTGTGTTTCCACAAGTTATCTTGTTGGCGAACGCGAGGAGAAAAACCACAGAGGCGCGGTTAAGATACCCGTAATGGGTAACGTTGCGGCCGGTACGCCGATAACTGCTATTCAGGAATATATAGACGTAGCTGATTCCGATACGTGGGAGGAGATCCCTGAAGCACTTGCTTCGACGGGAGAATTCTTCGCACTGCGCATTAACGGCGACAGTATGGAGCCCAAGATGTCGAGGGGTGACATCGTCATCGTCAGACAGCAGTCGGATATTAATTCGGGCGAAATAGGAATAGTTATGGTAGGTGACGGCGAAGCCACCTGTAAAAAGATCAAAAAACGCCCCGACGGAATAATGCTTATTTCCACAAATCCGAAATACGAGCCTATGTATTACAATAACGAGCAGATCGAAGAGCTGCCCGTATGTATAATCGGAAAGGTCATAGAGCTTCGAGCAAAATTTTAACAATAAAAAAACACTCCCGTAGGAGTGTTTTTTTATTGCTTTTCGTACACTATCTCTCCGTCGACGGCTTTTGCAACTACGCTATCTCCGGCGCCGAACTTGCCTTCAAGCATTTCGGTCGAGAAGCTGTCTTCGATTTTTCTTTGAATTGTTCTGCGTAAAGGTCTTGCTCCAAACGAAGGATCAAATCCCTCTTTCGACACGAGTTTCGTAACGCTTTCATCAAAAGTGATCTTGACTCCGATCGTTTCTATGCGTTTTGCAACCTCGCCGAGCATAATGCCCGAGATCTGTTCAATATTCTCGCTGGTGAGCTTATTAAAAATGATTATTTCATCGATTCGGTTTATAAACTCGGGACGGAACGTTTCTTTAAGATGAGACATAAGAACCGTTTTTATGTCCGCCTTTTCTTTTTCCGAGTTTTCCGAAGCGAAACCGAGACTTCTTTTCGTTTCAAGAGCCGATGCACCGACGTTTGAGGTCATAATGATCACGGTGTTTTTGAAGTCGACCCGTCTGCCCTGGGAGTCGGTCAAGATTCCGTCCTCGAGAACCTGCAAAAGCATATTAAAGACGTCAGGATGCGCTTTTTCGATTTCGTCAAACAAAACTACCGAATAGGGTTTTCTTCTTATTTTTTCGGTGAGCTGTCCGCCCTCGTCATATCCCACGTATCCGGGAGGCGAACCGATGAGTTTTGATACACTGTGCTTTTCCATATACTCGGACATATCGATCCTGATCATTGCATTCGGATCGCCAAACAGTATATCGGCAAGAGCCTTTGTCAATTCAGTCTTTCCGACACCGGTAGGACCGAGGAACAAGAAGCTTCCCATAGGTCTCTTGGGATCCTTAAGTCCCATTCTTCCCCTTCTTATAGCTCTCGACACGGCAATTACGGCATCGTCCTGGCCTATTATTCTGTCTTTAAGGATCGAATCCAGATTCAAAAGCTTTTCGCTTTCTTCTTCTGCAAGTTTTTTTACAGGAATCCCCGTCCATAAAGTTACGATATCGGCGATCTCCTCTTTCGTTACCGAAAGAGTTTCGCCACCGCTTCTGTCTTTCCACTCTTGCTTTGCTTTTTCGAACTTTTCTTTAAGCTCTTTTTCTTTATCTCTGATCTGCGCCGCCTTTTCAAAGTCCTGCGCTTTTACCGCTTCTTCTTTTTCGGAGGATGCCTTTTTTATTTCCTCTTCAATTTCTTTCACTTCGCTCGGCATGGTAAAATTGTTTATCCTGAGTTTTGACGCCGCCTCGTCGATAAGGTCGATCGCCTTATCGGGAAGATATCTGTCGTTTATATAACGGGTGGAAAGCTTAACGGCTTCTTCTATAGCTTCGTCCGTTATCTTTACTTTGTGATGCGATTCATACTTGTCGCGAAGTCCTTTCAGGATAAGAACCGCTTCTTCTTTCGTCGGTTCACCCACCATAACGGACTGAAAACGTCTCTCAAGAGCAGAGTCTTTTTCTATATGCTTTCTGTACTCTTCTATCGTAGTTGCGCCTATGACCTGCATTTCGCCCCTTGCGAGTGCAGGTTTCAGTATATTAGCCGCATCAACGGCACCCTCGGCTGCCCCCGCCCCGATTATCGTGTGAATCTCGTCCACAAACAGTATAATGTTCGGATTTTTGGCAACCTCAGCCATAACGTTTTTCAGTCTTTCCTCAAACTCTCCCCTGTATTTTGCACCGGCGATCATCCCCGAAATATCCAAAGTAACGAGCGTTTTTCCGCTGAGCGTCTCGGGAACATTTCCCTCAACTATTTTTTGTGCAAGTCCTTCGGCAACCGCGGTCTTACCTACACCGGGTTCACCTATTAAACAGGGGTTGTTTTTCGTTCGTCTCGACAAGATCTGTATGACCCTCTGCGTCTCGGTATCTCTGCCGATAATGGGGTCAAGCTTACCCTCTTTTGCCATTGCAGTCAGGTCTCTTCCGTACTGTTTAAGGGTAGGCGTATCTTTTAAGCTCGACTGAGCATTACCTTTTTTCTGGTCTGCCGACTTCAAGTTAGACTGATACCCCCCCTCTCCTTCGACACCTCTGACGTAATTAATAAGATCGTTTGCAAGCTCGGTAATTCCTACACCTTGCGCCGCCAAGATCCTTACCGCAACGCAGTCGCTCTCGGAGAGAAGCCCCAAAAGGAGATGCTCCGTTCCTATATAATTCTGTCCAAGCTTCATAGCCTGGTATGCCGACGATTCAATTATTTTCTTTGTGCGTGGGGTCATATCGGCTGCGCCAACGTCGCTGGGCGAGCCCTTCCCCGATATTTCTTTAACCATTTCCAAAGCGTTGTCAAGCGATGCCGAACGAGCCAGAAGAAGCTTTGATGCCATTCCGTCTCCCTCGCTCAAAAGACCGAGCAAGAGATGTTCGCTTCCGACGTACGTGTGTCCGAATTTTCTCGCATATTCAAGCGCTTTATCAAGCGCATTTTGCGCTGACTGTGTAAATCTGCTGTTCATTTATATACGCCCTTTCATAGTTTTTATGCCAATTCTTTTCTTATATAGTCTGCTCTCAAAATGTCTCTTTCGCTGTCGCTTATATTTTTTCCGCCGTTACGCAAAATGAGGTTGGCAGGCAAAACGCCTATCATTATTTCGCCCATTTTCTCGTACGTCAGCCCTTCCGTTATGCCTAACGCTATACCGAGTCTTACGTCGGAAAACAGTCTCATAAACTCTTTCGAGCTGATAATTCTTGCATATTTCAATATTCCGTACGATCTGCCCACTCTGTCCGCCAGCGCCGAATAGCTATCACTCTTTATGTTATTTCGCGCTGCCCTCTCTTTTTCGCATATCTGCATAACGATATCATTCAGCTTTTTGATCGTATCCTCTTCGGTAACGCCCATAGTTACGCGATTTGATATCTGATACAAGCAACCGTCGGGCTCAGATCCCTCGCCGTACATACCGCGTATAACAAGCCCGAGGTTCGATAATTGAACTGACAGTCTCTCTATCGAACGCGTCATCGTCAATGCAGGCAAGAAAAGCATAACCGACGCTCTCATACCAAGGCCGAGATTTGTGGGGCAATGGGTCAAATACCCAAGCTCGCTGTCAAAAGCTATGTTCAGCTTTTCGTCAAGCATTTCATCGTAAACGCAAGAAGTTCTGTACGCCTCGTCGAGCGAAAGCCCCGGAAGTATACACTGTAGTCTTATGTGATCTTCTTCGCACACCATGACCGAAACGTTCTGTTTTTTGTTTTTAAGTAATGCGTGAGGTCTTCTTTTCTTTGCAAAATTGGGACTTATATAATGTTTTTCGACCAATGCGTATGCTTCAACCGATGATAAAGCCGAAACATCAATTTTCTCAAATCCGTCTCCAAGAGCCGATTCAACCTTTTCTATAACTTCTCTGCAAGAGGTTTCGTCAATCATCGTATCAAACGGGTAATCGGCTATGTTTCTTGCAAATCTTATTCTCGAACTAACGACAACGTCGTTTTCTTTGCCAATTTCATTGTACCAAGACATACCCATAAACCTCCTTATTTACCGTTCTCTATACTACGTATTTCGTCACGCAGTTCTGCCGCTTTTTCAAATTCCTGTTTTTCGATGGCAAAATCAAGTTCTTTCTTCAAAGCTTTTATTTTATCTTCTTTTGTTTGGAGCTTTTCGAATTTTTTCGGGCGTTTGCCAACATATTTTGCTTTTCCGTGGATACCCTCGACCGTTCTCTTCAGCTCTTCGGAAAAGACCTTGTAACATTCGGCACAGCCGACTCTGCCATTCTTTACAAGATCATCAAAGGTGGACGAACACAGAGTACATTTCTTTTTCTCGGCGATCTGCGGTCTCTTTTTGTCATAATGTATACCGAAAAGATCATCGAGTCCCTCTATTTTGAACCCAAAATCCATATCGTCAAACAGTGTCGGGAATTTCAAATTAAGCTTGCCCGATTTTTGCAGCTCCTCCGCACATTTTGAGCAAAGCGCATATTCTTGAGTCTGACCGTTTACAGTTTGTTTATAGTATATTTCAGCATTGTTTTTTCCGCAGTTCTTACAGATCATAACGTTTTCTCCTTTTCCAAATCTTTTAAAAAAATCATTTCATATCTTAATATTACTTCATAAGTCTCAAAATAATATGGCGTAATATGTCGGCTCTGATAGTATTTCTCGGCGCTGACGGAAGCTTCGCCAAAGCGGTGTTGGAAACCGTGCTCGATAACAAAACGTATTCCCTTTCGGTGATTACTTCTTTATCGTAAAGATTACCGAGGAATGCAATCGCCTCTTTTTCGCCAACACTATCCCCGATCGCATACAAAAAGTGCATAAGATACTCGTCCTTACCCATCTGTTTTCGGATAATTCTGATATACCCACCGCCGCCGCGCCGGCTTTCGATTATATACCCTCTTTCGGGTGTGAAACGTGAAGTGATAACGTAGTTTATCTGGCTTGGAACGCATCCGAGCTGACCCGCAAGGTCATTTCTCTTTATCTCGGTCTCCCCCTGCCCCTCGTTTATCATTTCTTCTATTATTTTTGCAATAGCATCGGATATAAGCATTTTCTATCTCCTTTCCAATCGGTTTGACCTTCTTTGACTTTCGCTTTCATATGCATTATAACACAAAGGTCAAAGAAAGTCAAGGTCGAATTTTGATTTTCTTATTTTTTTATTATGATCTCGTTTTGCAGTCTGTACACAGCAAAAAACCGTGCATTCAGCACGGTTCAGCTTATATTTCCTGCAATTATTGCATTATACACGCCGGTTATGGCATTCCAAGTCGTCGAGGTAACGACCCCCGAGTCTTTTATTCCAATTATTTTTTGAAACTCCTTTACGGCATTTTCAGTCTTTTCGTCAAATATACCGCTCACATCTACGTCAGATAAGAATCCGTATGTGTTTCCGATGCTTTTTAAATACTCTTGCAAATACCGCACATCGGCGCCCTCGCTTCCCAAAATGAGTATGCTTCCGAAATAATCGTACGCATCCCCACCAAAAGAAGTCGGTGGCAACGCAGAATAAAGTCCTGTATATACGCTTCTCAAAATCTCCCACACCTCTTCGGTAACAACTCCGTCAGGAGAAAGACCGAATATTTTTTGAAAAGCCGTTACCGATTGATATGTATTTTCACCAAAAACACCTATTATTTGCAAAGGCGGCACCCTGCTCTCGTACGCCGAAACAAGAGATAAATAATACTGTAAAAGCTTTACTGTATTACCCACACTTCCGTATTTCAGCTCCGAACGCAGTTCGGGCAATATGTCGGAAAGCTCTTTTCCGGCCTTTACAAGATCGGCAAGCCGCGAGATCGAGGTGTATACGTAAAGCAGCTTATAATACGTGGTTTTTTCAACGATCCCCGTTTGTTCAAGGTCAAATATTCTCTGAAACTCTTTTACGGCTTGCGTCGTCGTGCTTCCGTAGATATCATCCGAAAAATCAACTTTGGGGATTGTTGAATAGTTCGATCCTATCCTGTTTAACGCAACGTTTAATGAGGTAACTTTATTCCCGCTTTCTCCGGGATATATGGGATATAAAAGCGCCAGATCATTTTTAAGTCCGCTTACCTCCGACTTTTTGGCTATGTAAATATCCCTGCCGAAATAATATTTCAGTATATCTTCATATCCCTGTCCGTTTTCAGCCATTTCAATACTTCCCTCAACCGACAGTCCACTGCACCGTAATCCTTCGTAACAAATATCTGCATCTATCGGATAACTGTCCGCGTCCCGCGAAACATACTCATTAAATATACTGTCGGCAATTCGGTTTACGTTGTCGTACACGGGATAGTTATATTCATACGCTTGGTCATACGTCGGATCTGACGTTATGTCAAATGAGTATCCCCTTTTTCTGTACACTCCGTTTATAATTCTGTTCAAAGCTAAAGTGACTTGAGCATACATTACGGCATATAAAGCCTCTTCCGGCATATTGGGATCGACCAACATCGACGAAACACTTTTTATGTAGTCAGGAAAGCTTACGTATACGTTTTCGCCTATATCGTCCGGCTCACCTATATGTACCGTTATATAGGCGGGTATATCAGGAAAAGAATATAATCCGTTCATAGATGATCCCCCATATTCTTTTTTTTATATATTGATAAGAGGAAAAAGATTTACGCTTTGTACCGTCGTTCTGTTTGCAACTATCGGTATGTCTTCAATGACCGCCTCCATAAATCCGTCTGCAGATATGACGGCACGGTGCTTCCCGATATTCAAAGCAACACCCGAAATTTTTCCGTCATTACCCGTTCTGTAAACAATATTTTCATCAATTCTTACCTCAGCATTCGGAATCGGCGATGCGGAATCCGCATAACGAACGTTTACGACAAGAAACGATCTACTGTCCCCACGATTCAGATGATCTCCCCCTTTCTAAAACTGCTATTCTTATGATAATAATATGACACTTATTTAATATTTGTGATTTACTAAACCGCTAATTGAGTTTTCGAATAATATAAACAGATGATTTATTGATTTTTTCAATTTATTGTTTATACTATAAGTATAGGCGGTGAATAATATGAATCTTGAAGCCATCGGAAAAAACATAAAAAGACTGCGCGAAAAAAGCGGGATAACACAAAACGAGCTTGCCAAAAAGCTTTTCGTGAGTTTTCAGGCGGTGAGCGCCTGGGAAAGAGGGATATCTCTGCCCGACCTTGAGAACGCAGTCAAAATGGCAACTCTTTTTAACGTGAGTATAGATACGCTCATGCGCGACAGCGAAAGCCATCTCCTCCTCGCGATCGACGGAGGAGGAACAAAAACCGAATTCGTTTTGTTTGAAAGAAACGGAATAGTGAGAAAACGCGTTATTTGCGAGGGGGCTAATCCCAACGCCGCAGGCGTTGAAAAAAGCATTGACATTTTGTGCCGCGGTATTGACGAAATAACGGCAAACAATTCAGCCAAAGCAATTTTCGGCGGTATTGCGGGCGTTACGACCGGCAACCACGTAAAGACGATAACAAACGCGCTCATCGAAAAATACGGAGTAAAAATAAACATCGATACCGACGGCGTAAACGTTCTCGCTATGGGAAAGAATCCTGAGAATACGGCTTCGGTAATAAGCGGTACAGGCTCGTGCGTTTTTGTCAGAAACGATTTCAAGCTTACCCGCCTCGGCGGCTGGGGCAATCTGTTCGCTCCCGCGGGCTCTGCATACAAAGTCGGTTGTGATGCGATAACACATACACTTGCAGTAAACGACCGTCTCGAATCCCCCACTCTGATCACAAAACTTGTCGAAGAAAAGCTGGGCGGAAACGTATGGCAAAACCTTTCGTCAGTTTACGAAAAAGGTGTGGCGTATATAGCATCGTTTGCCCCGCTCGTAACAGAGGCAGCAGAAAAAGGCGAAAAAAAGGCTTTTGATATCCTTGAAGAAAACGCAAAAGGACTTGCCCGCATAATAGAATGTGCAAGAAAGAATTACGGCGCACCCGATGAGTTCGTGTGTTCGGGCGGTTTTATAAAAAATACGATCTTTAAAGACGTTTTGGCAAATGCCGCAAGAATTTCGATTTACGTACCCGAACATCAGCCGATATACGGCGCTTGTCTTGAATGCTTGAGACTGAACGGAGAAAAATATACTCCCGAATTTACTGAAAATTTTATGGAAAGTTATAGGTGAAGATCATGTTGAATACCGAAATGAGAAATGAAAGATCCATGCACATCGACAAGATGGAAACTATTGATATGCTCAAGGTTATGAACGAAGAAAATATGAATTCCGTTCTCGCCGTTGAAAAGGCTCTGCCTATGGTTGCAAAGGCCGTTGACGCTATATCAAACGCAATTGAAAACGGCGGAAAGCTTATATATATCGGTGCCGGAACGTCAGGCAGGCTTGGTATAATCGACGCGGCGGAGTGTCCCCCGACTTACGGCGTTCCCCATGATCTCGTCCAAGGAATAATTGCCGGCGGTAAAGAAAGAGTGTTCATAGCAGGGGAAAACGAAGAAGACAACTACGACAAAGGCGTGATCGACGTTGAAAAGATACTGAACGAAAAAGACGTTCTCGTGGGAATATCTGCCGCGGGCGGTGCAAAGTACATTATCGGTGCTCTGGAATACGCAAACAAGATCGGATGCACTACCGTTGCGATAACTTCAAACGAAGGCACGCCCATTACAAAAATTGCAGATATCGCCATAGTTGCCGATACGGGCGCTGAAGTGATCACCGGATCGACACGTCTTAAGGCGGGCAACTCGCAGAAGTTTATTTTGAATATGCTTTCTACTTGCGCTATGGTAAAGACGGGCAAGGTATACGAAAACCTTATGATCAACCTTAAGCCCTCAAATGAAAAGCTCAGACTCAGAGTTATCAGAATCACAAGCCAGATACTCGGCGTCAGCGAAGAAGAGGCGATCCCACTTCTTGAAAAAAACGATTGGGATATAAGAAAGACCGTCGAGTCGAGGTAAATATGGAATACGTAATCGAAAAACATAACTTCAGACTCGTAATCGAAAGCGACGGGCGCTCAGCACGAATCAAACAGGGCAGATTCGGCGATATCGAGATCGTCCCATCCCCGATTTTTTCAGCTGTTCTCGAAAAGCTTTCGGATAAATCGGAATACGAGATCTCATCCGAAAGCGTATGGAAAACCGTTGATTATATCGATGATAAGCTTATTTTTACAAATCTTGAAACCTACGGTGATATAGTATTTTCTTTGACGTTAAAGCAAGATGAAAACGGAATATCTTGGTTTACGGACGTTAAAAATGGCAGCGTGGACTATTCGGTCATTGCCGTCGATTATCCCGTTCCGACCGTTACGGCTGACAGTTTCGATATGTTTGTCCCCTCTTGTTCGGGACGTGCGGTGAAAGACGTCGGAAACGTCGGATTTAAAATGAAAGATACGTATCCACACCACTATTCGTCTATGCAGTATTTTGCATATTACGGAAAAGAAGGCGGTATTTATCTCGGAATACACGATGAAAATGCGTGCATGAAAGACTTTGTGATCGAATCCGAAAACAAGATCTCAAATTTGAAGATACGCTTTCCCGCAATAGGGGCTGGCGAAAAGAAGAATTGCTTTTCTCTCGGCGGATATATCAGATGGCAGGCTTTTTCGGGAGATTGGTACGATGCGACAATGCTGTATGCAGACTTCGTGTATAAGCACGCAAAATGGCTGCCCGAGATAACCGATAAAGGCAGACCGGACTTGCCCGAGCGCTTAAAAAATATTGCATACTGGATAGTAGAATATATGTTGAACAGCCCCGAGCAAAGAGACGTCAGACCAAAAAAACTCGGCTCGGTCTCCCAAAAATACGGAAAAGATTACTGGATCGATGCCCCTATCGAGCTTCAAGAGAAGCTCGGCGTGCCCGTTGGATATCACGTGTATAACTGGCATAAGAATCCTTTTAACATCAACTACCCTCATTTCACCCCAAAGGATGAATTTTTCAGAGGCAAAAAAGCTTTCGAAGGCAAAAATATAAACGTAATGCCTTATATAAACGGCGTTAGCTGGGAAACGAACGACGCCGACGAAGGCTTTGAAATTAACTTTGAAAACACGGGCAAATTCGGTGCCGCCATCGATAAAAACGGTAACCCTATTACCGTTTCTTATCCTCAACAAAAAGAAAACGGACTCGATACAAGGCTCTCCCCTATGTGCCCCTCTTTTCCGAAATGGCGCACGATCGTGAACGACCTTGCAAGAATGCTCGAAAATGACCTCGGCGCAGAGGGAATCTATTTCGACGAAATAGCAGCCCATAACCCACACCCTTGCAGAAGCAAAAATCACGCGCATTTGCCGGGGGGCGGCAGTTATTGGAGCGACGGCTACAACGAACTTATGGAAACAGTAAAACGAAAGAAAAAAGAAGGTGTGTTTTACGTATCAGAGTCGAGCGGTGAGCCGTATATGAAAAGCTTTGACGGATATTTGACTTGGTTGTGGCGCCAACCCGATGACGTTCCCGCATTTTCTGCAATTTATGCAGGTTATATAGTGATGCTCGGCAGATTCTCGGACGGAATCGATAAAGAAGACGACGCATTCTTTAAACAAAATATCGCGAAAGCGCTTTTATACGGACAGCAACCCGGATGGCTTTTTGCCGACGTAGTGTATAACGAGTACAGAACAGAGTTTTTAAAAAGGTTCGTTCAAATGAGATACAAACATTCAGATACTTTTTCATGTTCGAAAATGCTCCGCCCCCCGAAGATCGTGAAAGGTGATCCAACAACTCTTATGGCGGGCGGCTGGAGATCACGCGATAATTCAAAGACGGTTTTATTCGTAACGAATACAGCCGACTTCGTATGTGATTATACTTTGCGAATTAACAACGATGAGTATAAGCTCAACGTGGCAAACCTGCCCAAAAATGCAAAGGTATGCGAAAAGTATATCGAATTCAGCGGCAAGATCAATGCTAACGACTGTATAGATATTGAAATCAGACAGTAACAAGAGATGGTGTGTGCAGAAGCACACACCATCTCTGTTTGTATTCAATAAAAATAAATTTATCCCGTAATACTTTGGTGTACATTACGGGATAGATAAACTCTTTTTATAAAGTTTTTGGAGTCCAGAACCTTTTTTTCGGAAAAGATAGATTTATCCCGTAATGCTTTGGTAAACATTACGGGATAAGTAGACTCTTTTTATAAAGTTTTTGGAGTCCAGAACCTTTTTTCGGAAAAGATAGATTTATCCCGTAATGCTCTGGTGAACATCACGGGATAAGTAGACCCATTTTTAAAGTTTTTGGAGTCCAGAACCTTTTTTCAAAAAGGTTCTGGTTATTTTTTAAGTCGATTAACTACGACATCGGCCAAGAGTGTTTCAAACTCGTTAAGAGAGATAGCGCCGAGGTCCTCGCCCGATCTGTGTCTGACGGAAATGGTATTGTTTTCGATATCCTTATCGCCGAGAATGATCATATAAGGAACTTTTTCCATCTGAGCATTTCTGATCTTATATTTCAGCGTGTTCTGGCTGTCGTCGAGAGTAACTCTGTACTTAGATTTTGCCAAGGCATCTCTGACCTGTTTTGCATAATCGAGCGCTCTGTCGGTGATCGTAAGGATTCTAACCTGTTCGGGAGCCATCCATGTAGGAAGCGCGCCTGCATATTTTTCGATAAGGTATGCGAGAGTTCTTTCATAGCAACCCAAGGACGTTCTGTGAATGATATAGGGGAGCTTTTTCTGACCGTCGCTGTCGATGTAGTACATACCGAATTTTTCAGCGAGAAGCATATCGATCTGAATAGTAACGATAGTATCTTCCTTGCCGAACACGTTCTTATACTGAATATCAAGCTTAGGTCCGTAGAATGCCGCCTCGTCAATGCCTACCTCGTATTTAACGCCAAGATTGTTGAGGATCTTTTCCATTGTAGCCTGAGCTTCTTCCCACTGTTCAGCCGTACCTTCGTACTTCTTTGTGTTGTTGGGATCCCACTGCGAGAATCTAAAGCTGCAGTCTTCGAGAAGTCCCACTGTTCCGAGGAAGTACTTGCAGAGATTGAGGCAGTCTTCGAATTCAGCTTCGAGCTGATCGGGACGAAGAACCAGATGTCCTTCCGAAATAGTGAACTGACGAACTCTGATAAGGCCGTGCATTTCGCCCGAATCTTCGTTACGGAAGAGGGTCGAGGTTTCGCCGAGACGCATGGGAAGGTCTCTGTAACTTCTTGCCTGATTGAGATATACCTGATACTGGAAAGGACAGGTCATAGGACGGAGAGCCAAGCATTCTTTTTCCTCATCGTCGGGATCGCCCATAATGAACATACCGTCACGGTAATGATCCCAGTGACCCGAGATCTTGTAGAGATCGCGCTTTGCCATAAGAGGAGTTTTTGTGAGAAGGTAATCGTGTTCCTGCTCGACATCTTCTACCCAACGCTGAAGAAGCTGAATTACACGTGTACCCTTAGGCAAAAGAATGGGAAGTCCCTGGCCGATCTCTTCAACCGTGGTGAAGTATCCAAGCTCTCTGCCAAGCTTATTGTGGTCTCTCTTCTCTGCCTCTTCAAGAGCCTTGAGGTGCTCTTCGAGTTCGGGCTGTGTGGGGAATGCCGTACCCTTGATACGAGTGAGCATCTTGTTATTCTTATCGTTCTTCCAATATGCGCCCGACTGGTCCATAACCTTGAAAGCCTTAAGTGCCTTTGTGTAGCAGATATGAGGACCAACGCACATATCGATGTAGTCTCCCTGCTGGAAGAAACTGATCACAGCGTCTTCGGGGAGGTCGCCGATGTGTTCGACCTTGTATTTTTCGCCCCTGCTCTCCATAAGAGCGATCGCCTCGTCTCTGGGAAGAATAAAGGGCTTGATGGGAAGATTTTCCTTAACTATCTTCTTCATTTCCTGCTCAATTTTCTGAAGATCTTCTTCAACGAGCTTGGTGTCGCCAAGATCAACGTCATAATAAAATCCCTTTTCGTTTGCAGGGCCGTACGCAAATATAGCTTCGGGATACAGTCTCTTTATTGCCTGAGCCATAATGTGTGCCGCGGAATGACGTAAAACGTGAAGCTCCTCTTCAGCGGGACATACGTCAACTCTGCCGTCATTGTAAATTACTTTCATCTTATCACCTTATTTTAATAATAATTTTTTAAAAAAATAAAACACCCTTAACGGCAAAAACTATCAGCCGTCAAGGGTGCAGATTTCGAATGCACGGTTCCACCTTGGTTTTTAACTTCAAGATCTTTTTTAGAGATCACTTCTTTAACGCAGAAATACGTCAGTGCCTACTCATTTTTCAGCACCACAGCTCCGGAACGGTCTTCATATTCTCTGTTACGGAAAGCTCCCACCGCCGCTTTCCTCTCTGAGCTAACAAAATGAATACTACTTTTTCCATCATTGCTTTTCATTTTCTCAGAGTATTATACCACTAAACAAAAATATTGTCAACAGATTTACTATATCTCGACTCTGCATCTTTTTCCCCCCGATGCAAAAGATCTAATATTTTCGACGATACCGAGGAGCAGTCTTTCTCTTGCCTCGTATGCGCCCCAGGCACAGTGCGGTGTCAAAAGCACGTTCGGCTTATCCATTATTTCATTAAAACAATGGTCATTTCCGAAAGGCTCTGCCGAATAAACGTCCACTCCTATACCGCCTATTCTGTTTTCTTTAATTGCCAAGGCAAGCGCTTTTTCATCGCAAACAGCCCCCCTCGCAACGTTTACCAGAATAGCGTTCTTTTTCATTTTTGAAATCATCTCTGCAGATATTAACCCCTTCGTCTGCTCTGTCAAAGGCGTATGCACCGTTATAATATCAGATTTTTCCATAAGCTCGTCTAACGGAACGATATCATATTCGTCATCGGGTGTTCTCTTGTTTGCAATGACCTTACAGCCCAACGATTCGGCTATCTTTGCCACTCTTTTTCCGATCGTTCCAAGCCCGACGATTCCCCAGGTCATACCGTCGATCTCGTGAAAAGTGGGTTCGAGACGGTTTGGTATTCCGCTTTTTGTGTACTCGCCCGAAAGCACGTAGTCATTATATTCACGCAGGCGGCTGATCAGGGCAAGGACCGTCGATGCGGTTATAAGTGCAACGCTGTTCGTCGAATATCCGACAACGTTGCAAACGGCTATCCCGTTTTTGCGGCAATAATCAACATCAACGTTATCATATCCCGTTGCCGCTATACAAATAAGCTTTAATTTTTTTGCAAAAACAAGATTATTTTCATTCAGCTTTATTTTATTTATAATCACAACTTCCGTTTCGGCTATACGCTCAATAACCTCCTCGGGACTGCTGTAATTATATACGGTTACGTCGCCAACTTCATTTAAAGGCTCAAGGGAAAGGTCTCTTCCCAATGCATCGGAATCAAGTACGGTAATTTTCATATTGCATCTCCGTTTTTTCGTTTTATTGGATTTATTTTACCACATCAATTATATAAATACAACAATTTCAAAAAACAAAAAATAAAAAAGTCTGCACCTAAGGGTCGGCACAGACTTTTTCTTGTTTCGATTAATAGTTTTCAGCTTTAACCTGGAAATAAGCTTTGGGATGTTCGCATACGGGGCAAAGCTCGGGAGCTTTCTTACCGATGTGAATGTGTCCGCAGTTGGAGCACTGCCAGATCGTTTCGCCGTCTCTGGAGAATACAACTTCGCCGTTTACTCTGTCGAGGAGCTTTCTGTAACGGTTTTCATGTTCTTTTTCGATTCTGCCTACTGCTTCAAAAAGATACGCAATTTTGTCGAATCCTTCTTCTTTAGCTTCTTTTGCAAAAGTAGCGTACATATCTGTCCACTCGTAGTTTTCGCCCATAGCAGCGTCAAGAAGGTTTTCAGCAGTTGTGCCTATACCGTCGTGAAGGATCTTATACCAAATTTTTGCATGTTCCATTTCGTTCTTTGCCGTTTCTTCGAAAATAGCAGCTATCTGAACGTAGCCATCTTTCTTTGCCTTGGATGCAAAATAAGTGTATTTGTTTCTAGCCTGGGATTCGCCTGCAAATGCAGCCATAAGATTCGCTTCTGTTTTTGTACCTTTCAAGTTCATAATAGTTCTCCTTTTTTTGTAATATATGTTTATTAATTATTTTTTACCAAACATTCGGGGCATATACCCTCAAAAACGATTTCGTGTCCCGTAATTTTGTAACCGGATGTTTCTTCGGCATCGCCTTCCATTTTTTCAAGAACGCTTACGCGCGTATCGGAAACCTTTCCGCACTCGGAGCACTTGACGTGATAATGTTTACACAAGGTCTTGTCATATCTGTCGGGACCGTCGATCACTTTTACTCTGTAGACCTCGCCTTTATCAGCAAGATCGTTCAGAACTCTGTATACCGTTGCCCTGCTTATATTCGGACAAACCTCTTTCACTTTGTCAAACACAAGATCGGCAGACGGATGTGTGCACATATTTAATACTGTTTCTTTAATCAAAGTTTTCTGAAAAGTATTTCTTTCTTTTTTCATGTCTACCCCCCTTGTTATTATCTATTAAGATTATATATCATTAAGGAATATTTGTCAATAGTTTTTTAAAAATTTTTGCCTTTTTTGCAAAAAATCCTCTCATGTGCAACAGAGACACAGATTCGCCAAACAAAAAAACAAGTGCTCGGAAATTTCCGAGCACCTATTTTATCTGATTTCAACGGTAACTCTTTTACCGTCTGCGTTTGCCGCAGCTTTCATAACAGTACGGATTGCTTTTGCGATTCTTCCGTTTCTGCCGATAACCTTGCCCATATCCTTGGATGCAACGGAAAGTGTCAATACAACGCTGTTTCCGTTATCGTTCTGGATTACGGCAACCTCATCGGGATCGTCAACGATTGCCTTGGCGATGTCCGTGAGAATCTGTTTCAAATCCAACATAGTGTCTTACCGCAGATTACTCTGTGATTCCGGCTTTTTTGAGAAGTGCTTTAACAGTCTCTGTGGGCTGAGCGCCGTTGCCGATCCACTTTGTTGCCTTTTCAGCATCGATCTTTACTTCTGCGGGATTCGTCAAGGGGTTGTAGTAACCGATCTCTTCGATGAATCTGCCGTTACGGGGAGATCTCGAATCTGCAACTACCACACGGTAGAAGGGCTGCTTCTTTGCGCCAACTCTCTTAAGTCTGATTTTAACCATTTTTTTGTCCTCCAAATGTTTTTATAAATAAAATTTTTATTATTTTTTCTTTTTCTTGTTTTTCTTGAGTTTCTTTTTGGTAAAGCGGTTTCCGAAACCACCGAATCCGCCGAGTCCGGGGATACCCTTTCCCTGAGAGATCTGCTTCATAAGCTTGTTCGTCTGTTCAAACTGCTTCAAAAGCTTATTTACGTCTTCAACAGTCGTTCCGCTTCCCGCTGCAATGCGCTTTCTCCTTGACGAAGAAATGATCTCGGGATTCTCTCTCTCTTTAACCGTCATGGATTTTATAATAGCTTCCATACGGTCGATCTGCTTATCGTCTATCTTGGCATCTTTGAGGTCAAGCCCTTTTACTCCGGGCATCATACCCATTAGCTGCTCCATCGAGCCCATCCCTCTGATCTGCTCAAACTGTTCGAGATAATCGGTGAGAGTAAACTTCGACTCGCGAAGCTTTTGTTCAAGCTCTGCCGCTTTTTTCTCGTCGTACGCCTGTTCCGCTTTTTCAATAAGCGAGAGCATATCGCCCATTCCGAGAATTCTTGAAGCCATTCTGTCGGGGTGGAAGGGTTCGATAGCGTCAAGCTTTTCTCCCGTTCCGACGTATTTAATGGGCTTGCCGGTAATATATCTGACCGAAAGAACAGCACCGCCTCTGGTATCACCGTCCATCTTCGTTACTACGACACCGGTTATATCCAAAAGGTCATTGAACGACTGTGCAACGTTTACCGCATCCTGTCCCGTCATTGCATCAACAACGAGCAGTATCTCGGTAGGTTCAACCTTTGCTTTTATGTTTTTAAGCTCTTCCATCATATCTTCATCGATATGCAGTCTGCCCGCAGTATCGACAAAAACCATATCGTAGCCGTTCTTTTTCGCGTGCTCAACGCCGCTCTTTGCTATTTCAACGGGACTTATCTTGTCGCCCATCGTAAAAACGGGAACATCTATCTGACTTCCGACAACCTCGAGCTGTTTTATAGCCGCAGGCCTGTAAACGTCGCAGGCAACGAGCAACGGTCTCTTTCCCTGTTTCTTGAAATGAGCCGCAAGCTTTGCCGCGTGGGTGGTCTTACCTGCACCCTGAAGACCGGTCATCATTATAACCGTGGGGGGCTTGGGAGAAATGGATATCTTCGCCTGAGTGCCGCCCATAAGTTCAATCAATTCTTCGTTTACGATCTTTATGATCTGTTGCGAAGGAACGAGGCTCTCAAGCACCTGGGAGCCGACGGCTCTCTCGGTTACTTTATTTATAAAATCTTTTACGACTTTAAAGTTTACGTCAGCTTCAAGCAGAGCGAGTTTAACCTCACGCATCCCGGCTTTTACGTCGCTCTCCGTAAGCTTTCCTTTGCTTCTGAAATTTTTGAATGCTGACGACAGTTTATCTGCAAGGCCTTGAAATATCATTAACGGTCTCCTTAAACAATTTAATCAAGCATTTTTTCGGCAATATCGATTATGCCGTCTATCTCATCTTTGAGATGAGGGTTGTTTTCTTTCATTTTATTAAGTCTGCCGATCATATTGTCGGCATAGCTCTTGTTCTCCGAAAACTTCGCAAGCAATCCGAGCTTTTCTTCCATACCGACAAGAATGTGCTTGCATTTATTAAGCGAATCGCGCACTCCCTGCGGTGTTATGCCCGTAATTTCGGATATTTCTCTAAGCGACAGATCTTCGTCAAAGGACAAAGATGCGATCTCTTTTTGACGATCGGTCAGGATCTCGCCGTAAAAATCAAACAGCAAAGACATATTAAGCTTTTCGTCATAATTCATCTCTATCACCTGTAAAGCAAAACACTTTACACATTATAACAATAAAAAGCCCCTTTGTCAAGGGCTTTTTATTATTTTATTGAATTCTCATTTTTCGCCGCCAAAACGCAGTCTACCCGCCTCGCTCCCTCTTTTTTCAAAAGCTCGGCGCACACTCCGGTCATCGCTCCTGTAGTGCATATATCGTCGATCAACAACACGTTTTTGCCCCTTATCTTCAAAGAAGAATTAGGTTTTACGTAACAGTTATCCCTAGCATTTTGTTCTCTCTGCTGTTTATTTAACTTCTTTTGCTCGCTTTTTCCGCCTTTGTGAGCCAACACGTCTGCATACTCCGCACCGATCAACAGAGCCACTTTTCTCGCAAGCTTTTTCGCGTGGTCATATCCGTATTCTCTGATCGCGTTCGGATTGCGCGGAATTCCGACGACAACGGTGTTTGAAAGATGCTTTTTGTTGATGATATTCTCTGCCATTTCATTTGCCACAAAGTCAAACACGTTATCATCGTGGCTTTTCTTTAGCGCATATACGATCTTATTTGATATTATGTCATTTTCTCCGTGTGAATACGAAACGAGATGCCTCACGGAATCGACATCCTTTTTGCCGAATCCGCACCGACATTCCACCTGCGTTTCTTTGCATCTCGGGCAGATGATCATTTTTTCGATCTCCCACTCCGAAGAACAATCATCGCAAAGTTTAGACTCGCGATCGTATTCCAAAAGCTCCCCGCACGCAGCACATTTCTTCACAAAAACAATGTCTGCCAAACGGCCAACTATTTTCTTTACGCCCTTTACCACTCTATTCGTCATAATCACTCAACATATATTCCAGTCCGGTATATCTTTTCGTCGGTCTGTTCGTGTCGACCATACGTTGCACGACCATAGCTTTTCCGACCATAATAACCATTTTTTGCGCCCTTGTTACCGCCGTATACAAAAGATTTCTCGTCATAAGTCTGGGAGTAAAGCCGTACATCGGAATAATAACGACGGGATACTCACAGCCCTGACTCTTATGTACGGTTATGGCGTATGCGTGCTCAAGCTCGTCAAGCAGAGAAAAATCGTAGTCCACGTATCTGTTGTCGTCGAAAACTATCTTCATTCTCTCGTTATTGAAATCGATCGAGCTTATAGTGCCGATATCTCCGTTGAATATTCCGATACCGTCTTTTTCGCCGTTATCCCATTCTATATCGTAATTATTCTTTATCTGCATGACCTTGTCCCCCTCGCGAAAGACAACGTTCCTGACTTTTTTCTCTTTTTTCGTATCGGATTTCGGATTCAAAACTCTTTGCAAAAGGTTGTTCAGCATCTCTGTTCCCGCCGCCCCTTTACGCGAAGGCGTAATGACCTGAATATCATTTACAATATCTTTTCCGTAGGTTTTCGGAAGTCTGACTGCACAAAGCTCGGCAACGGTTTTTGCAATAGCCTCGTCATCTTCTCTGGGAAGAAAGAAAAAGTCACTGCTCTTTGAGGTAAGCGTGGGATATTCGCCCTCATTTATCGCGTGCGCATTCGTAACGATAAGGCTTTCCTCATCCTGTCGGAATATTTCTTTCAGTTCAACTGTGCTGAATCTGTCGCTTTTTATTATATCGTTCAAAACGTTTCCCGCCCCCACCGAAGGAAGCTGATCGGCATCGCCTATAAGAATAAGCTTCGCTCCCGGCTTTATTGCCTGCAACAGAGACGAAAAAAGCATAATATCAACCATCGATGCTTCGTCTATGATAATAACGTTTTCGTCAAGCTTGCAGTTCTCATTTCGGTGAAAAACGGGCTTTTGCTCGTCCGAATAATCCATTTCAAGCATACGGTGTATGGTCTTTGCCTCATGGAGGGTCGATTCGCTCATTCTTTTTGCCGCTCTGCCCGTCGGAGCCGCAAGCGCGATCTTATGCCCCAGATCTTCGAACACTCGTATGACGGCGCGTATAACCGTGGTTTTACCTGTACCGGGACCACCCGTAAGAACCATAACTCCGTTGTTTACAGCATTTACTATCGCCCTTTTCTGCATTGCGGCGTATTCGACCCCAAACTCGCTTTCGATCCTGTATATCATTTTGCCGATATCGGAGACGTCGATCTTTGGACAAAGATCGTCCAACAGCTTCAGCTTGTCTGCAACATATTTTTCAGCCTTGTAATAGCTCTCAAGATAAATACATTTTCTTCCCGCATAAGCTTTTTGGATCAGATCCCCGCTCATAATCAGCTCGTCTATTGCTTTCTCGGTTCCGTCTTCGTCGGCGGCAAGCATATCGCACGCAGCCTGAATAAGCTTATCTCTCGGAATAAAAACGTGTCCGTTTTGTGCCCCGTTAAAAGACAAAACGTATTTTATGCCCGCGCGCAATCTTTCTTCGCGGTAGTTGTCTAAACCAAGGCTTTTTGCCACCATGTCGGCTTTTTCAAAGCCGACACCGTGGATCTCGTCGCATAATATATAAGGGTTTCTTTTAATTATATCAATAGAGCCGCCGCCCCATTTTTTGTAAACCTTTACGGCGGTTGCAGGCCCGAAGAAATCGCGGCAGAACATCATGACAGATCTGAGTCCGAATTGAGCCTTAAAATCCTCGGACATTGCCTGAGCTTTTTTCATCGAAATACCCGGGATCTCAGCAAGCCAATCGGGGTGATTTTCGATCACGTCGAAAGTATCCACCCCGTATTGACCGACAATTTTTAATGCAATAGAAGGACCGATACCTTTTATCGTTCTTGAAGATAAGTATTTCAGTATTGCGTTTTCCGTCGCCGGAAGCTCTTTTTCGTAATAATCGACCCTGAACTGACGCCCAAAAGAGGGATGAAGCTTCCATTTTCCGACAGCTTTTATCATTTCACCGGCGCCGAGAAAGGGCATCTCGCCCACAACGGTTATGAGCTCATCCCCAAAAGTCGCTATTTCGCATACGGTATATCCGTTTTCTTCATTTTGGTAAATGATGTGTTCAACGGTTCCCGCGATCTCAACCTGTTCGTCATTTATTTCGGGCGAGGTGAAATTATCCATAAATCTACTTTATCCTTTCCGTTCGATATACTTCTGCATAAGGCGCAACTTCATTTATCTCCTCAAGCACAGAATCGTCCTGATTGTAGTCTACAAGTATTATAGCACGATTTCTCCCCATAAAGGCCTTTTTTGCAAAAAAAATATCAGAATAATTTTTTTCATTTTTTTCGGCAAAATATGCTATATGTATTTTCGACTTATTCTTGCATAACAAAGTGTATGTAACGTTTATGATCAAACAGTATCCGCCGTAGACAGTCAACAGCGCAACCATAATTTTAAAAAATTCTACTAACATAAATATCCTCCTTGTTTTTTATTCTATGAACCAAGGAGGATATGTGTTATGCTATTTAATTATCAATTTTTATACAGACTGTTTGATCTTCTGTGCTATATCAAGCTTTTCCCAAGGTGCATTTACGTCTTCTCTGCCCATATGACCGTAAGCAGCAAGCGGACTGTATATAGGACGGCGGAGTGCAAATCTTTCAATTATCGCAGAGGGACGAAGGTCTACAAGCTCAGAAACGATTTCTGCAATTCTTTCGTCGCTGACTTTACCCGTTCCGAAAGTATCGATCATAACAGAAAGGGGCTTCGCAACGCCGATAGCATAAGCGATCTCAACCTCGCACTTGTCTGCAATACCCGATGCAACAACGTTCTTTGCAACGTAACGTGCAGCATAGGCTGCCGAACGGTCAACCTTCGTCGGATCTTTGCCCGAGAATGCGCCGCCGCCGTGTCTTGCGTATCCACCGTATGTATCAACAATAATCTTTCTGCCGGTAAGTCCCGAGTCACCAGCAGGACCGCCGATTACAAATCTTCCCGTGGGATTTACAAAATATTTTGTATTTTCATCGAGAAGCTCGGCGGGAATAATGGGTCTTATTACTTTTTCGATCAAGTCTGCTTTGATCTGTTCCTGCGTTGCTTCGGGATCATGCTGAGTTGAGATCAAAACCGTATCAACGCGAACGGGTTTATCGTCAACGTATTCTACGGTAACCTGTGTTTTTCCGTCGGGACGCAGATATGTGAGAACGCCGTCTTTTCTGACTTTAGTAAGCTGTTTTGCAAGCTTATGTGCCAAAGAAACGGGCATAGGCATAAGCTCTTCCGTCTCATTGCAGGCATAGCCGAACATCATTCCCTGGTCTCCGGCTCCTTCGTTAAGATCATCTTTAAACTCGCCTCTTTTTGCCTCTTCCGATTTATTTACACCCATAGCAATATCGGGAGACTGCTCGAGAATCGTGTTAATAACTGCACAAGAATCATAGCTGAAGCCATAATCGGATTTTGTGTAGCCGATCTCTTTGATCGTATTTCTGACAACCGACTGTATATCAACGTGAGATTTTGTGGTAATCTCACCCATAACCATTACAAGACCCGTAGTTACAACAGTTTCACAAGCAACTCTCGACATGGGATCGTCTTTAAGCATAGCATCGAGAACGGCGTCGCTGATCTTATCACATACTTTATCAGGATGTCCTTCCGTAACCGATTCAGACGTAAACAAAAACTTTTTCATAAAACTTCCTCCGTTTTTTATCATATATAAGAAAATAATTTAAACAAAACAAAAACCGCCTCGAAAGAAGCGGTAAATAAAAAGCCTCATCTTTCGGATTTTTCCGCAGGATTTAGCACCTTAAAACGATTCAGGTTGCCGGGCATCACAGGGCCTGTCCCTCCGCCACTCTTGATAAGGAATTATTCAAAATTAACAGATATATTGTAACATAAATGTAGAAAATGTCAATAGAGTTTTTAATAATATATTATAAATTATTTTTTAAGCTTAAGAATGGGCGACAGTCTCTTATAAACCAAAAAACAGATCGCAGCATCAAGCAGTCCTTTTACTATATTAAAAGGAAGATTAAAAATTACGAGAGCTTTAAACAAATTGTCAGCAGCAGGCAGGATCGCTTTATACATACCGATTATAGAGTCCATAGGAATAAGAATTGCCGCAAAAATAGGATAAACGAAGAAATAATTCGTAAAAACACTGACTACCGCCATCGAAAACGCTCCAATGACAGTTCCGATAAGAGCAGACTTTCTCGACTTTGATTTTTGATAAATAAGTCCGGCAACTCCTACGAAAACAGCTCCAAGTACGGCATTTGAAAGTTCACCGACAAAACTTGTTGTTGAAAATGGAAGATGCATTACGTTTTTCAGAATACAAACGAGTACACCTGCCAAAGGATCAAGCGCAAATGAAACAATGAGCGCAGGAAGCTCGGAGAAATCAAGCTTTATAAACGAAGGAATGATAAAAGAAAGCGGAAACTCCAGCAACATAAGGACAAAACCGACTGCACTCATAATTGCTACAACTGAAATATATTTCGTAATATTCTTCTTGTTGGCTAATGATTTATTCATATAAATACTCCTAAAAATAAAAATTTCCCGAAAGATATCCTTCGGGAAAAAGAAAACAAACAAAAATATACCTTCTTTCATCCGGACTGTACCGTCGGCTTCGGAATTACACCGAATCAACCAAAAAGGCTCGCGGGCTATACCGCCGGTGGGGAATCGCACCCCGCCCCGAAGTTATCAATAAATATTATATTCACACTGTATTTATTTGTCAATATTTATCAAGCAAAAAAACCATCTCAAATGAGATGGTTTTTTGTGTTAGCATCGACCTATTTTACCGGACCGTCGCCAGTCGAGTATCGTCGGCACAGTACAGCTTAACTACCGTGTTCGGAATGGGAACGGGTGGACCCTGTACGATATAGACACTAACTAAACAGCTTTCGCTGTGGTGCACCTTCAGGGATTCGAACCCGGGACCCACTGATTAAGAGTCAGTTGCTCTACCAACTGAGCTAAAGGTGCATATACCCTTCGGTGCTGTTATCTGATTAATAAGGCTTTCTTCTTTTACCTTGTAATCATTGAAAACTAAACAAAGCTGAATCGTATCACAAACGTCTTCTCAATAACTCTAAGAACTTCTCTCTTTGGAAAAGTTCAAGCCCTCGGCCTATTAGTATCGGTCAGCTGAATGCATTACTGCACTTACACCTCCGACCTATCAAACTCATAGTCTTTGAGTGGCCTTACTAACTTATGTTATGGGATATCTAATCTTGAAGCATGTTTCACGCTTAGATGCCTTCAGCGTTTATCACTTCCGTACGCGGCTACC
>JAZNOI010000043.1:0-9632 GCA_045580755.1 Eubacteriales bacterium
CTCCCCTTGACCCCCACCACCAAACGACCAAAGATTTTCCATCTTTGGAATCTTCCTTTTCTGTATCGCTTAACTGTAGAAGATTTTTTGTATTATTTTTTTGAAAAATAATACTGAGATAAAGATTTTCCATCTTTGGAATCTTCCTTGTTGAATCGTTTATAAAAGCGGGGCGCCTTTTGACGTCGCCCCCTACGGATGAAGATTATTAAATTTTAAAAGTTTTGGTTGGAGTCAAGAGGGCGCTTTTACAAAAGCGCGCCTTTTGTGGGGTTCGGGGCGAAGCCCTGACTGTTTGTACTCTTTTAAAAAACGCGTCAGCGTTTTTGTTTTTTTATAAACGGGACGTCGAAGGCGCCGTCCCCTACAAGCGTAGCCCTCTCCGTCAGCCTGCTCGGAACCCCCCGGAGGTGGGGGCGTTTGTAACAGTAGTTGCAGGAGTCAGTTCATATTTTGTTTACATTTATCTTTATGTGAAATATTGACATAAATAAGGTGATGTGCTATAATATCAAAAGCCGATTTAAGAAATCGGGCCATTAGCTCAGTTGGTTAGAGCTACCGGCTCATAACCGGTTGGTCCGGGGTTCGAGTCCCTGATGGCCCACCAGAAAAAGACCTTGTCGTAAGACAAGGTCTTTTTCGATTAAATCTGCTTTTGCCGGAAGAAATACACTTTCGGTGGATGAAATCGCTTTGCGTTTAATAACAGAGAGTGTGTGCTTCTTCGCACATACTCTCTCTGTTGTATTCAACAAAAAAGGTATACGGTCAAGCCATATACCTTTTTATCTTATTCAACAGATTGGTTTGTAGACGAACGGTAGATGAGTGATGAAAGATCGGCATTGGGAGCCGAGATAACGTCGGGAGCAAATCTGAAGGTCCAGACTGCATAAGTATGAGGTTCGAGAACAAGTCCGCTTAACTCGCCGAACGATGCAGTTGCGATAACACCGTTTGCGTTTGCAAACATAAGTTCGTTTACTTTGATGTTATATGTTTTTGTAGTATATCCGTTTATAACGAAGCACTCTGCAACGAGTGTGCCGTTTTCCCAGTAAAGATGGCGGGGTTTTATTGAAACGGCATTTTCATCATAGGTGTTGTTGGTGTCGTTGAAAAACTCGTTAACTACGGGTGCTGCAGTTTCCGATTCGGGTTCAGTTGTTTCTTCAGACTCATTGTCTTTTTCAGTCTCGTTTTCTTCGGGAGTATTTGTTTCTTCCTCTGATACGCCCTTGTCGTCCTCTTTACTTCCGGTTACTGTTTTTGTTTCGCTGCACGAAACGAGTGCTGCTACTAACATAGCCACAAGTAAAAGTAAAAAAATTTTTTTCATTTTCTTCTCCTTTAGTATATTAGTTTTAAATAAGAATTACCAATCAATGTTATTTAGTTCAAGTAGGGCACGGGCATAAATTTTCATAGCCCTTTGAAGTCGGTCTAGAGAGACGGTTTCGTCTATACCGTGCGCGCCGCCACGGCCCTTTTCCCAGTCTTCTGGCGGAAAGTTGGATGATGAACCGAAGACGTATGCGTTTGGAAGTTCGTGTGCGTACGTTCCGCCGCCTAAAGTGTACGGAGGTTTATCTGTTCCCATAACGGCGTTTGCGATCGAGTTCAACGTTGAAACTATTCTTGAATCCTTGTCAAGTAAATAGGGTCTGTGTATCGAGTTTACGTCGGATATTACAAATCCGAATTTTTCGGCTAACGCAGAAATGTTGCTTTCGATTTTCTCTAACGTGATCTCGACGGGATATCTTATATTTATATATATCTCGGGGCATCCGTTTTTATCGTCGATCCTGTATACCGCCAGAGATAAAGGTTTCATGGTGTCTGTTTCTACGTCTATGCCGAACGTTTTTCCCGTAGTGTCGATCGAAATTTTTTCGATAAATTCAAATACTTTTTTGTCCTTTTCCGACAATAAATCAGATTCAAGCAGTATATTTGCAAGCTTGTTTATCATATTACCGTTGGGATCGGGATGTGCGGTGTGGACCGGGGGAGAAAACGTTTCGATGGGCTGGGCTGAGCCGTCTGCAAAGTAAGCAGTTGCTTTGCCGGGCGCATCATCCTGGCCGGCAACGATGTTTATGTTCGTTAGGGGTTGTTTTGTTTTAATCTTTATGGTAACGTTGCCTTTTCCGCCGTAACCAACGGGAAATGCTCCGTCGGGGACGAGCGAAAGTTTTGGGGGAGTGCATACGTTCAAAAAGCCCTTTGCGTCGTCGTTGCCATTGATGCCGAGCAGGTCGAACATACCTTTTTCTTCGTTGCTTCCGACGTAAAGTGCCGGGTTATATTTTAACTCGATACCGAGTTTTTTGAAGAATTTTAAAAGCAAGAATACAGCGGCGATCTGCCCCTTATTGTCAGCCGCACCTCTGCCGATGACTCGGTCCTGATATACAACGGCGTTGTAGGGCTCGAAGTTCCAGCCCTCCCCTGCGGGTACGACGTCACCGTGTGTCCAGATCCCGAGGTCGGGAGCGGAGTCGTAATACGAAATACTGACGACACCGGTATTGTAATCTGTGGTATAAAAACCGTTATCTTTTCCGATATCCGTTATTTTTTCGAGAACTTTTTTTACTCCGATTCCGAAAGGAGCACCGGGCGTTGCGGGCTGAAGATCGCTTCTTATGTTCACCAGTTGTATAATAAGATCGGATAACTCGTTTTTTGAGTTGTCGATCAGCGAGTCAACTGTTGATATAATACTGTTATTCATATACACCTCCGCATTATGTTAAGAAATGCTTAATAACACAGTTAAAGTTTAGCACAGTTTTTGCCCATGTTCAATGCATTTGACAAAAAAAGATTACTTTTTAATTATTTAGTGCCGTTTTAATGTAAAAATATTTTGTGGACAATAGATCAAATCGAGGAGTTGCAAAAAGGCAGTTTTCTTGTTGGTTCGGTTAACAGCGTTTTGCTAAGAGTGCAAAAAAACATCCTCGGTTTCCCAAGGATGTTTTTTTGTTTATGCAAACGGGATATCGTCTTTTTGGATTTCGATAAGAATATCGGGGTCGTCTATATCGACCATATTCTTTGCGTGCTCCATGAGTGTGTTTTCGTAGAGGTTGCGGATATAACGCGCATTTCCGAAGTTGGGAAGCGATTTTGCGTTAACTATATTTGCTACAAGAGCCTCTTTTGCATCTTCGCTTATTCTCAGACCGTTTTTGTATACCATACGGACAAACATATCTGTAAGCTGTTCGGTCGAATAGTCTTGGAACTCGATCGTTCTTCCGATTCTTGATGCAAAGCCCGCGTTACTGTCAATGAGGTACTGCATGTCCTCGCTGTATCCAGCGAAAATAACGATGAGCCTGTCGCGGTTGTCTTCCATTTGCTTGATAAGCTCTGAAATACACTCGCTTCTGAATGACGTTGTTCCCGACGAGGTGTCGGATCTAACGGCAAGCTCGTACGCTTCGTCTATGAAAAGTACGCCGCCGTACGCAGATTCGCAAATAGCCGCCGTTTTCGGTGCGGTGTGTCCGATATACTTGCCTATCAAGTCTTTTGAACTGACCTCGATAAGCTTATTTTGCTTGATAAACCCAACGTTGTAAAGTATTTCGGCGATAAGTCGAGCTACCGTGGTTTTACCTGTTCCGGGGTTACCCGCAAATATCATATGCATATTGGGTCTGCCGAGAGCGTTCATTCCGAGGGATTGTATTTTGCCCTGGAATTTGAGCAACTGTTCGATGTTTCTGATCTCGGCCTTGACGTTTTCGAGGCCGGTCAAGCTATTCAGGTCTTTCCAGATCTCTTCGGTGGTTCTGCGGTTTGTCGATGCGGGAATATCTTTTACGAGAAGCTTGCTTTCAGTGTTAAGCTCCTTATTATAGTGGTTAAATACGACGGTCTGCACGACGTTTTCGATAAACGCTTTGCTCTTGAGTTGGCTCTCGCCGTATTTTGAAATAACGTAGTATTTTAATGCTGTTTCAAAGCCTTCTTCGAGCTCGTACTTTTCTTTAAGCTTGTCAATGATCACCTGGACAATTTTCTCGGTAGACATATCGGACAACGTGAGGTGGTACGATATCGTGCCGTGATAGAAGTCGTTGTACAAAGAAAGGGCGGTGTCGAGCTTGGATTTTTCTCCGCTGATAATTATGCAGACTTTGTTTCGGGCTTTGTCGATCGAGTTTATAAGCTGAGTCATTTGCATCGTGATGTTGCGGGAGTTTGTTTCGGGAATGGAGGCAAGGAGAGCCAGCTCTTTAATGTGTATAAGTGTGGGCGCTTTGATATCGTTTATTATGTCAAGAAGTCCTGTTATACCCTTTTCGGAGAATTTGTATTCTTCAATCTTGAGAACGCCGTTGCCGTAGTAGTTGTAATAGTTGAGCACGTCCTTGAAAATTGCGACCGTGTCATCGGCAAGCTTTTCATCCTTTGTATAGACCGCGAGGTTGAAGGGAATGAAAGGAACTTTTGCCGACTGAGTATATTTGTTTACTACGTATTTTATGATATTGTTCATCGAAGAACGGCTTTCGGGAGTAAAGGGGATATTGTCAAGCTTGCGGAGGTTTTCATAGTATCTGAAGTTTCCGCGCAGGGTGATGCCGTTGATCTTGTTTTTCGTGATGACGTATTCTGCAAGCTGCATTACGTCTACTTTGTATTTGTTTGAAAGATAAATGAAATATGCAGCGATCTTATCGGGGCATTGCGGGAAAAGACAGCCGGAGCAATTTCTGTTTTCTCCGATGTCGTTAGACACGTTGTTTTTGTGTATAAAATCGTTTTTACCGCTCTTGCAACGGTAATAATTTAAAGTGGGTTCGATCAGTGATCTCGTGGTTTTTTCGCAAATGGGCAGGTATGAATAAAGGATCCTGTCGTCTGTTTCCGAAGAAATGTTGATAAATCTCATTTTAATAAGCTCCGCTGCCGCCGTTGCCGATACAGCGTCGATAAAGCTGTATTCATCGGACGGGATCTGAAGCTCCGTAAATGATGCAAATGCGGGTTTCAAAACGAATTTATCGCGAAGGGCAATACGGTATACTTCTTCGGTATTGAGTCCGTTGTTAGAACATATATATTCTATGTAAGCCGCCATTTTATGGGGGCAAAAAGCGATGTTGTCGGTACAATTTCCGCATTTACTGCACAGATTTTTCAGAGCAAAAGTAAAAGAGGTATGGTGATACTGAAATCCGTTTTTCTGCTCGGCAACGCATCTTGAGAGGTATTCGAGTTTTGAAAAAGGCGGGTTCGAGGCGCACAGTTCGTTCAGTGAAACGGGAATGAAGTTTTCTTTTTGCTGTTCTTTCAGCTTGAAAAACTCATTCGAATGTACCATATAAGTAAGCTGCCAAAGCTCTGTATGGTTGAAAAGACCTCCGACCTCGTTCAAAAGTTCTTCCATAGTCCTTTTGTAAGGGGCAATAACGACGGGGTCCGCAGTTTTTGTGCCGTCGTTTTTCGCAACCTGGTTAGCCTGTTGGGAAGTTGTATTCTGAGCTTGAGGTATGGGCTGAGTAATTCCGTTATTCATAGTCTATTACTCCTTTTGAATTATTTATCTAAACACCATTATATCACTATAAGCCCATTATTTCAACGCTTTTTTTAAAATGCTCACTATTGACTGAAAAGGGCGATTTTGGTATAATAAACACGATCAAAAGAATTATATGCTTTATAAATCTGCCGGTAGAAAAAGGAGCGCTTTTTATGCTTTTAGACGAACTTAAAGAAATGAACGAGGCTTGTTGGAGAAACGACGGGCAAAAGACTTTCGAAGAGGGAATGAAGGATTGCGTGCTTAATATGGCCGACGTTATGGATGCTTCTGCCAGACTTGAGCGCTTTGCCCCCTTTTTCCGCGCGGCATTTCCGGAGACCGAAAAGACGGGCGGAATAATCGAGAGTCCTTTGAAAAGCATCCCCAATATGAAAAAAGCTCTTGAAAAAGAATACGGAACGGATATTTGCGGTGAGGTATGGATAAAGCTTGACAGCCATCTGCCTATATCGGGGTCGATAAAGGCGCGAGGCGGTATATACGAGGTGCTCAAGACTGCCGAGGATATCGCGATAGAAAACGGAATGTTGGCTTATACCGACGACTATTCGGTTTTGGCGACAGACAGATTCAGAAAATTGTTTTCAAAGTATTCGATCGCTGTCGGTTCGACCGGCAATCTCGGGTTGTCTATCGGTATTATAAGCGCAAAACTTGGCTTTGACGTTACGGTTCACATGTCGGCTGACGCAAGACAGTGGAAGAAAGACCTTCTGAGAAGCAAGGGTGTAAACGTCGTTGAATACGAATCGGATTACTCGGAGGCAGTAAAGCAGGGAAGAACTCTTGCAGAAAAGGATCCTCTGTGTCATTTTGTAGACGACGAAAACTCGAAGACTTTATTTTTGGGTTATTCAGTTGCGGCTTTGAGGCTGAGAGATCAGTTCGAAAAAGAGGGAATAAAGGTCGACAAAGACCATCCGCTTATGGTATACTTACCCTGCGGCGTCGGCGGCGGTCCCGGAGGTGTGGCTTTTGGCTTGAAACAGGTGTTCGGAGATAACGTTAATTGCTTTTTTGCAGAGCCTACTCATGCCTGCTGTATGATACTCGGTATGTCGACGGGATTGCATAACGGGATATCAGTACAGGATATCGGTATAGACAGCAGGACTGTTGCAGACGGACTGGCGGTGGGCAGAGCGTCGGGCTTTGTCGGAAAAGTCATGGAGCCGTTTATGACGGGGTGCTATACTTTGCACGACGAAAGAATGCACAGACTTCTGGCTATGCTTGCCGACTCTGAGAATATTTATTTGGAGCCGAGTGCCCTTGCGGGAATGTACGGCCCGATACTTATTGAAACTGCAAAAGAATTCAATGAGTTCAGAGGAATAAAAGGTGCTACCCATTTGGTTTGGGCAACGGGCGGAAGTATGGTTCCGAAAGAAGAAATGGAGAAGTATTATTCTCTTGGAAAATGATAAAAAAATACATAATTAACAAACACCGTTGCGAGAGCTCGCGGCGGCGTTTGTTTTTTTGGTCAGAATAATCAAAAAATTAGCTGTATATCTTGAAAAATTGTAGTTGAAATTTAAATCGATATATGGTATAATGATTAGTATAAACGTTGAATTATGGGTTTTTATATTTATTTATGTAATTTGGAGGTCCCGGTATAATGAAAGTAAGCTATTTTCCCGGTTGTACGTTGAAGAACAAAGCGAAAGAACTTGACAAGTATTCGTACAAGTGCGCCGAGGTTTTGGGCATAACCTTGGAAGAAATAGAGGAGTGGCAGTGTTGCGGCGGAGTGTTCTCCACTGCAAAAGATGAAATTGCAAGTAAGCTTTCATCGGTCAGAGCGCTCAAGGCGGCAAAAGCCAAAGAACAGCCGCTCGTAACCGTATGCTCGGGATGTCATAACGTTATAAAACAAACCAACTACGCTATGCAGAACGACAGGTCGTTTGCAGACAAAGTAAACAGATACATGGCGGAAGAAGAGGCGTATAACGGTGAGACCGAGGTTTACAACTATCTTGAACTTATAAGAGACGTCGTAGGTTTTGAAAAAGTAAAGGAAGCCGTTACAAATCCTCTAAAAGGTAAAAAGATAGGAGCTTATTACGGTTGTCTTTTGCTGAGACCCGGTTCTGTTATGAAGATGGATGATCCCGAGAATCCGAAAATAATGGAAGATCTTATTACCGCATTGGGGGCAGAACCCGTTATTTATGCAAACAGAAATGAGTGCTGCGGCGGATACATAGCTCTTGAAGATCCTTCTGCGGCGAAGAAAAGGTCTGACGATATAATCAGAAACGCAAAGGCTATGGGGGCGGAAATGCTGATCACTGCCTGTCCTCTTTGCAAATATAATCTAATCAAAAACGGCGCGGATATTCCCGTTGTATACTTTACCGAGCTTCTTGCCGAGGCTTTCGGTGTGAAGGAGGAAACAGATGGAGAATAAGTATTTGAAAGATGAGATCGTGCGTATCAGCGGGGTCAATCCGAAAAAGTGTATGAAGTGCGGTAAATGTACCGCGACCTGTCCATCGTTTGATGAAATGGAATACCATCCCCATCAGTTCGTATATATGGTGGAATCGGGGGATATCGAGCCATTGATCAACTCGAGATCACTCTACAAATGTCTTTCTTGCTTTGCATGCGTAGACAGATGCCCGCGAGGTGTTGAACCCGCAAAGCTGGTTGAGGCAGTAAAACTGTCGGTGATCAGACAGAAAGAAAACAATCATTTGAAGGCTGACGATATTGCAAAATATCTTGACAGCGATATGCCTCAGCAGGCGATCGTCAGCGCATTCAGAAAATACAGCAAATAAGGAGGAAAAGAATAATGCAGAGAATTGGCGTATTTGTGTGCTGGTGCGGAAGCAATATTGCGGGAACCGTTGACGTAAAAGCAGTTGCCGAAGCGTTAAAGTCGGAGCCCGGCGTTGTCTTTTCCACCGATTATCAGTATATGTGTTCTCAGGCGGGGCAGGATATGATCAAAGATGCCGTAAAAGAACACGGCTTGACGGGAATAGTAGTATGTTCCTGTTCTCCCCGTATGCACGAAGCTACATTCCGTAAAACAGCTGCATCGGCGGGACTGAATCCGTATATGGTGGAGATAGCCAACATTCGTGAACAGTGTTCGTGGGTACATAAAGAGATGCCTTTGGGTACGGAAAAGGCTATAATACTCGGCAAGGCAGCGGTCGCGAAGGTTAACCTTAATACACCGCTGACTCCCGGAGAATCGCCCGTAACCAAGAGAGCATTGGTTATCGGCGGCGGTATTGCGGGTATACAGACGGCTCTTGATATAGCGGATGCGGGATTCCCCGTTGATATCGTCGAGAAAAAGCCGACGATCGGCGGTAAAATGGCACAGCTCGACAAAACTTTCCCCACTCTTGACTGTGCGGCTTGTATTTTGACGCCTAAAATGGTTGATGCGGCACAGAACGAGAATATCAGGATAATCTCATACAGCGAAGTCGAATCCGTAAAGGGATTTGTAGGTAATTTTGAAGTTAAGATAAAGAAAAAAGCACGCTACGTTGACGAGACGAAGTGTACGGGATGCGGTGCTTGTATTGAAAAATGTCCGCAGAAAAAAGTTCCGAACGAATTTAATCTCGGTATGGATACCAGACGTGCAATTTATATTCCTTTTGCTCAGGCGGTTCCGAAAGTTGCCACCATCGATGCCGATTACTGTAATATGTTGAAAAACGGCAAGTGCGGAGTTTGTACAAGATTCTGTGCGGCGGGCGCTATAGATTACACGCAAAAAGACGAGTTTATCGAAGAAAAGTACGGCGCTATCGTTGTTGCTACCGGCTTTGAGCCGATATCTATGGAAAAATTCGATGAATTTGCTTACAGCCAGTCGAAAGACGTTATTACTTCTCTCGAATTCGAAAGACTCACCAACGCCGCAGGGCCTACCGCGGGCAAACTTCTCCGTCCTTCCGACGGCAAGCACCCTCAGAAGATAGTGTTTGTGCAGTGCGTCGGTTCAAGATGTGCTTCGTGTGCCGAAAAGGGTAAAGAGTACTGCTCAAAGATCTGCTGTATGTATACGGCAAAGCAC
>JAZNOI010000044.1:0-6146 GCA_045580755.1 Eubacteriales bacterium
AGCATCGCATTTGTATGTACAAATGCATATTTGGGCTAAGCCCAAACCCTTATTTTTTTGTTTTTATAGTTTTAAGCGAAGAGATTAACATTCTACGGATTGCACCGCAATCGTTTTGTAATGCTTTATAGTTTTCTTCTGACATACAATTTGTTTCGAAAAGAAGTTCTAACCAATATTCAGTTTCATAACACTCTTTCTGAGCAATTTCAAGTTTTGAGATAAAATCTTTTGTTCCTTGTGCATATTGTGCTTCGTGTAAATTAGCACCAATGGAGGTGGCGGAACGAAGTAATTGATTAATTAAAACTGATTCTTTATGATTTGATTTCATATCACGACAGAGAAAAACAACAGTCTTTGCAAACTCTTTTGCTTTGTCTCTTAATACACTATCAGCCAATGTTATCACCTCTAAATTTATTATACTTAAAAATGACAGTCTTTCAAGTGATATTCCGACTTTGTCGGAGTGATATTATTGCCATAAGGCAATAGTGATATTGAAACCTTGCGGTTTCAGTGGTATTTTATTCGCCACCCAAACTCGCGAAGCGAATACCACTCGGCGTCAGCCGAATATCACTGCGAAGCAATAGAACTCGCCGAAAGGCGAATAAAACTGCGAGACTTCCTTATGAGAAGTCTCGCAAACCGTCCTTTTATTTTTTGTTATTTTGTGTGAGTTCTGAGATATTCCGTAAGCTTTGAAACACCCGACGGATTGAGATGTACACCATCCCACGATTCAATGTTGTCAAGATATCTTCCGCCGTCAAGTTTTATAAATGCCTCCGTTACGTCAACAAAGTAAATTCCCCTCGTCTTCGCTATCTCAAAGGCTATGTCGTTAAAACGCTTCATCTTGTCGTTGTTAAGCCCCTGCGCACTGTTCGGATGCCCGTTCATAACCGGGAACACCGCATACATATATATTGCCGAATTCGGACTTGCCGCCATAAGATCGTCGATAAGCTTGCTGTAATGCATTTTATACAGATCCTCGGGCATCCAATATTCGTTTATGCCAAGGCAAATATAGATCTTTTTAAACTCGGGGTGCTTCGCGATCGCGTCAACTACGGTCATGCTCTGTCCACCCTCTGTTACAAACGTATTGACCTGTGCCGACTGAACGTTAAGTCCCTGGAATGCATAATACGTAGCAGTCGATATGTCGCTGTATAACTGTATTCCCTGCGTTCTCGAGTCTCCTATAAAAACCGCGTCAGCAAAGAAATCGTCTCCAACTCTCTCTGACAAGCCTACCGGATACATCGTTACAACCGGTCTTCCGTCTCCTTCGGGCGGTGTTACAATAACAGGCGGCTCAGTCGTATCAACCGGCGGAGCTGTCGTCGTATCAACCGGAACGGTAGTTATCGGAGGGGGATTTGTCGTTTCAGGCGTTCTCGTCGTCTCTTCGGGAGCCGTTGTCGTCTCCGGAGGAATCGTCGTTTCAGGTTCTCCCGTTGTTTCGGAATCCGTCGTCGACTCGTCGGGCTGATCCGTCACGTCGGGCGCACCCGTCGTCTCTTCACTTCCCACAGTATCGGGAATGCCCGTCGTATCCGCATTTCCCGTAGTATCGGCATTGTTTCCGGTGCCATATCCGCAAGCAAACAACGCGAGCAAACAAACGACCGTTAAAGCAACAGTAACCGAAACTTTTATGCCAAACCATATTTTTTTCGATGTCTTATTCATCATAAGCTTGCCTCCTTTTTGTCTGCTTTATTTTCGTATAAATACTAACAGATATTATACCATAATAAAAAACATAAATTCAATACCTTTTTCTATTTTTTTCGACATTTTTATTTTTTTGTAGACTTATACAAATCGGTCGTTCGTTATATTATATTCAAAAAAAGAAAAACGGCACTGTTCATCATCTTTTTTCAGCAAGATGATTTCCAGCACCGTATATCGCCGTTAGTTATTATAAACAAAAATCCAGCGTTCAACGCCCGCAGTATTTCGACGGCGGAACTCCGTATTTCTTTTTAAATATTTTCGAAAAAGCAAAGATATCGTCATATCCTACGCTCGACGCAACCTCCGAAACAGAATAGTCCCCCGAAGTGATAAGATACTTTGCCTTGTCCAATCTGTAATCGACGAGATACTTTTGCGGGCTGACCCCGATGTGCTTTGTAAATATTCTCGAAAAATATCTTCTGTCGATACCCAGGTTTTTCGCGATCCCGTCAATTGTAATGTGCGACTGGTAATTCGCCTGTATGTAGTCTGCCGCTTTTATGCAATATTGCGAAACGGGATTCTCATAAGTCTTCACATTGTTAAGCGACATAAGTCTGTCTATGATCGTATAAAGCTTGGCGTTCAAAAATATCGCCGATATCTCCTTATCGTGCGGAATATGCCTGAATTCATCAAATAGATTGTAAAGTTCCGGGCAGTACATCGTATAAACGCCATCACCAAATCCGCATTCGGATAAAAGCTCCTCGGAAAAACTTCCCTCAAAAGATATCCACGAATACGCCCACGGGTCGTCCATATCCGCCTGCTGCTTGATCACCATATTGGGTTTTATCAAAAAAATATGGTTTTTTTCGAGCTTATACGTCTTATCTTTGAACGTATACTCTCCCTTGCCAGACAATACGTAATGAAGGTTGTAATAAGTATGAACCGAAGGTCCCCAAAAACCGCCCGGCTTACGCTGATGCCAGCCGCATTTCACGGGATTCAGATCATTAAAGTGCATATTTTTTACCAAAAACGGAAATTGCTTTTGGGTATCATTCGAAGAGACTGCCATTCGTACCACCCCTTATGGCGACATTATAACATAAACAAGCAACTAAAGTCAATGTTTTTATTTTAAAAAAGTGGTATAATTGCAATGATGTAATATATACCGACTCCTCCCTTTGTCAGTCGGTTGACAAAACGGAGTTTGTCTTATATAATTAAGAAAAACAGAGATTGTTTCTTATGCTTTGTTTTTGTGTTGCAAACGGATATTCAACATCACATCAAAAGGAGATGTTTTTATGCAGAATCAGCTCGAAATTTTAAGCCACTTCGCCTTGGACGGCACACCCGTTTCCATAAAACCTTTGGGCAACGGGCACATCAACTCAACCTTCCTCGCAAAATTTGCTGACGGAAGCAAATACAACCTCCAGAAGATCAACAATAACGTATTCAAAGACGTTGACGGTCTGATGAACAACATCGATTCCGTTACCTCGTTTTTAAAAAAGAAGATCATCGCGGCAGGCGGCGACCCCGACCGTGAAACCCTTACCGTTGTAAAAACAAAAGACGGCAAGAATTATTATAAAGACGAAAACGATGCGTACTGGAGAGTTTATATGTTCGTTGACGACGTTATTTCACTCCAGTTTATCGAAAATCCCGAGCATTTTTATTATGCAGGCAAGGCGTTCGGAAACTTCCAAAAGCTTCTTTCAGACTTCCCTGCCGACACTCTTACCGAAACTATCCCCAACTTCCACAACACACTCTCCCGCTACGCCGATTTCGAGGCACAGATCGCACAGAACAGAAGCGGCAGAGCTTGTGAAGCCGAAGAAGAGATCGCTTTTGCGAGAAAATATAAATGGCTGGCAGAACAGCTTTATCCCTTGATCGAGACGGGCGAACTTCCGTTAAGAGTTACCCACAACGATACCAAGCTGAACAACGTTTTGCTCGACAAAGACACCGGTAAACCCGTGTGTGTTATCGATCTCGATACAGTAATGCCCGGTCTTTCACTCTACGACTACGGCGACAGCATGAGATTTGGAACCAATCCTGCCGAAGAGGACGAAAAAGATCTTTCGAAGGTATACAGCGACCTCGTTCTTTTTGAAGAATATACGAAAGGCTTCCTTGAGGAATGCGGCAGTGCGTTGACGGAAAAAGAAATCGAGCTTCTCCCCATTTCCGCCCTCGTCATGACGTACGAATGCGGAATCCGTTTCCTCGCAGACTTCGTTGACGGCGACCGCTATTTCCACACCGAACGCCCCGAGCACAACCTCGACCGCGCAAGAACTCAGTTTAAGCTCGTTGCGGACATGGAATCAAAGCTCCCCCAAATGAAAGCTATCGTAGAAAAATACGCTAAATAAAACGTTTTATATTCAATAAAAATTTGAGAGGTATGTTATTATGGAAAACTATTACAATAAGCCCGCACTTATAATCATGGCAGCAGGCATGGGAAGCCGTTTCGGCGGTTTGAAACAGGTTACACCCCTCGGCCCCTCGGGCGAACTTATCATCGACTATTCGATCCACGACGCTATGGAAGCGGGTTTTGAAAGAATCGTATTCGTTATCAAGCACGAGATCGAGGACGTTTTCAAAGAATTCATCGGAAACAGAATCGAAAAGATCGTTCAGACAGACTACGTTTTCCAGGAACTCAACGAGCTTCCCGAGGGTTATTCGATTCCCGAAGGCAGAGTTAAGCCCTACGGAACCGCACACGCTGTATGGTGCTGCAGAAACGTCGTAAAAGGTCCCTTTATGGTCATAAACTCGGACGACTACTACGGAAAAGACTGCTTTAAGCTCATATACGACTTCATCACAAATCCCGTAAACGACGGAATTAAGCACCTCGCTATGGCAGGTTACATCCTTGAAAATACGCTTACCGAAAACGGTACAGTATCGAGAGGCGTTTGCGAACTCGGCGAAAACAATAAAGTTATCAGCATTCAGGAACGCACGAAGATCGCAGTAAGAGACGGCAAACCTATGTTTACCGAGGACGACGGCAACACATGGACCGAACTTGAAAAGGGTTGCTACGTATCCATGAACTGCTGGGGCTATCCCGAAGGCATGTTCGATATATTCGACAGAGAACTCCGCGTATTCCTCGACGGAATCGATGCTAACCCCTTGAAAGGCGAATTCTATTTGCCTATTATGGCTGACAAGATGACAAAAGAAGGCATTGCCGACGTTACGGTTCTTCCCGTATCGGACAAGTGGTTTGGCGTTACTTACGCCGAAGATAAGCCCAAGGTCATGGCTGCCCTCAAGGATCTTGCAGACAGAGGCGTTTACGCACAGAAACTCTGGGACAGATAATTACAGTTTTAAGAATTATAAGAGATGCCTTAAAAACGGGGCATCTCTTGTCTTTGTATTAATGCTATATTGCATGGGAGACTTCTATGAAGTATGATGCGGTTATATTCGACCTCGACGGCACGATACTTGAAACGCTGGAGGACCTGAAAAACAGCCTTAATTACGCCTTAAAAACAAACGGACTGCCCGAAAGAACGACCGAAGAAACGAGGAGCTTTGTCGGAAACGGTATCAGAAACCTGGTTGAGAGAGCGGCGGAAAGTTCGGACACGGCGCTTGTTGATCGAGTGTTCAATGTTTTCAAAGAGCACTACAAGGAGCACTGCGCAGACAAGACTAAGCCTTACGACGGCGTTGTTGATATGCTTACGAGGCTTAAAGAAAAGGGGATAATGCTCGCCGTGTTGTCAAACAAGGCAGACTATGCTGTGCAGGAATTGTGTAAAAAGTATTTCGGAAACATTTTCGACGCAGTTTCGGGCGAGATCAACGGTGTGGCACGAAAACCCGATCCCGAAGGTGTTTACGCCGTGCTCAAAAAGATGGGAGCAGAAGGCAAAAATTGCGTATACGTCGGAGATTCCGAGGTAGACGTAAAAACCGCAAAAAATGCAAATATGGATTGCATTGCGGTCGACTGGGGTTTTCGCGACGTACAGGCATTAAGAAATGCCGGAGCGCGCGTTATAGTTTCGACCGCCGAGCAGTTGTTCGATCTGATCACAAAATAGTGTTTTTTTAATGCCGCCGTGTAAAAACGGCGGCGTTTTTTTAAAAGCACAAACAGTCAGGGCTTCGCCCCGAACCCTGACAAGAGACGCGCTTTTGTAAAAGCGCCCTCTTGACTCCAACCAAAACTTTTAATTGGACTATATTATTTTCTTCGTCCATTCGGTAACAAAAAGCCTCCCTTGTGTAAAGGGAGGTGGCACGGCTATCCCGTGACGGAGGGATTGTAAAAACGATAAGCCTTCATGAAACAATCCCTCAGTCAGCTTCGCTGACAGCTCCCTTTACACAAGGGAGCCTTTGACACAAGTTTATATAAACGATTTAAC